>DTSJ01000048.1 GCA_012965445.1 Candidatus Hydrogenedentota bacterium | reverse complement strand
CTGGGGATGATCGGTCTTGCGATCGTGCTGTCGCTGTTTGCGACGGGTTTTTTTGCGCCGATGCTTGCCAATGACGACCCGATCGCTACGCGGTATGAGGGCATGTGGTATTTCCCGGCGGTGATCGAAACGATTCAGAACATTCCCATGGCGAGCCTTGTGATCAAGAAAGACAAGCCGTTTCGGTATGAATCATTTACCTATAAGGACGAATTCGATGTGAATCGCGACTGGGCCTTGTGGGCTCCTATTCCCTTTGGCCCAATCGAGCTGGCGACTGATCCCCTGCAGGCGCCGTCGTCGGTTCACTGGCTTGGTACAGACGAATCCGGCCGGGACGTGGCAGCGCGTCTGATCTATGGTGCCGGGATATCCATGAAGATCGGGTTCATATCGATGGGCATTGCGCTGGTGATTGGTCTTGTGCTTGGTGCGGCGGCGGGGTACGCGGGCGGCTGGATCGATATGCTGATATCTCGGCTTATTGAAATTGTTATGTGCTTTCCGACTTTTTTCATTATCCTGGCGATCATGGCCTGGCTACCGCCACGCATCGAGTTCGTGATGATCGTTATTGGACTTACGCGTTGGGTTGCCGTTGCGCGGTATGCGCGGGCGGAGGTTATGCGTCTGCGCCAATCAGATTTTGCCATTGCTGCGAAGGCGCTTGGGGCAGGACCTACGCGAATCGTGTTTCGTCATTTGCTGCCGAACGCGATGGCACCTATTCTGGTGAGCGCAACGTTTGGGATCGCTTCGGCGGTTTTGATTGAGGCAGCGCTCTCTTGGCTAGGGTTCGGTGTGCAGGCCCCGCAGCCTTCGTGGGGCAGTATGCTGCGCGGCGGCTACGAGAATATGTTTACGGCATCGCACATGATTCCACCCGCGTGTCTGTCGATTTTTCTGGCGGTGCTCTCGTTTAACCTTGTGGGTGATACGCTGCGGGACGTAATCGATCCGCGGCTGCATTCGGGAGATCTGTAGAGATATGACTCCCGTCAACGATCCGATAATCAGCGTTCGTAACCTGAGTACGGCGTTTCGTATCAGGAAGGAAGAAGCGCTCGCAGTAGAAGAGGTCTCTTTCGAAATCGGTGCCGGGGAGACTTTGGCGATAGTGGGTGAAAGCGGGAGCGGGAAAAGCGTGACGGCATTGTCTGTGATGGGGCTGATTCCGATGCCGCCTGGACGCGTGGTCGGGGGCGAAATTCTGTACAAGGGACAAGATCTCTTGAAATGCAGCGCGTCCGAAATGCGTGCGATTCGGACGAGCGATATTTCGATGATTTTCCAGGAACCGATGACATCTCTGAATCCGGTATTCAGAATCGGGACCCAGATCTCCGAGGTGTATCGACTTTACAAGGGGATGAGCAAAAGAGATGCGCGCGATGCGTCGATTGAAATGCTCATAAAGGTTGGGATTCCTGCGCCGGAGAAACGAATCGATGAATACCCTCACCAGCTTTCCGGGGGAATGCGGCAGCGGATCATGATAGCGATCGCGTTGGCGTGCGATCCGGCACTGCTGATTGCGGATGAACCGACGACGGCGCTGGATGTCACTATTCAGGCGCAGATTCTTAATCTGCTCCAGGAAATGCAGGCGGAATTTAATATGGCAATGATGCTGATTACGCATGACCTAGGCGTAGTTGCGGAGATGGCAGATCGCGTCAGCGTGATGTATGGCGCGCGCATAGTGCATTCGGCGGATGCTGATACGCTGTTTGAGTCTCCGCAGCATCCTTATACGCTGGGGCTATTTGAATCTCTTCCGGATATTGAACATCAACACGATGTATTGCCGACCATCGAAGGATATGTGCCGCCGATCGATGATTTTCCGAGCGGGTGTCGGTTCCATCCTCGGTGTCCCTACGCTTTTGATAAATGCAAGAGCGAAGCTGCACCGCTGCGCGAGGTAAATCCGGGAGAACACGTGGCGTGCTGGCTTCACGATGCTGATGTGATGCGAGCACATGGAACGGAGCCTGGAATTCCGGAGGTGAGTGCGACATGAGCACACTCAGCACCGATAAAGACCTTCTTGTTGTCGAAGACCTTGTAATGCACTTTCCGAAATCGAGCGGCTTCTTGTCGGGCGACTCCTCTGTTGTGCGCGCTGTGGACGGTGTTTCTTTCAGCATCCCCAAGGGCAAAACCCTGAGCCTTGTGGGTGAAAGCGGATGCGGTAAAACGACGACCGGGCGACTTGTACTGGACTTGCTAAAACCTACTTCGGGGACGGTACGATATGACGGGGTTGAACTCGGGACGCTGAATACCAAGGGCATGCGCTCGATGCGTCGTCGAATGCAGATAATTTTTCAGGATCCCTTTTCTTCGCTGAATCCGAGGATGTCGGTGGCGCAGATTCTCGGGGAGGCGTTGAAGATTCACGGAATCGGGACTAAGGCTTCGCGTGTTGAGCGGGTTTATGAGCTGCTTGAGCTTGTCGGCCTTCCGCGGGAGAGTGCCGGACGTTATCCTCACGAGTTCAGCGGAGGACAGCGCCAGCGAATCGGGATTGCGCGTGCGTTGGCTGTTGAACCTGAGCTTATTGTGGCGGATGAACCTGTTTCTGCGCTGGATGTTTCGATTCAGGCGCAGATATTGAACCTTATGAACGAGCTGCAGAAGAAGTTCGGTCTGACTTATCTGTTCGTCGGACATGACCTTAGTGTGATTCGACATATTTCGGATTTTGTGGCGGTGATGTATCTGGGGCGCATTGTTGAGATTGGGCCTGTTGACGAAATCTTTGAGAATCCGCTGCATCCGTATACTCAGGCGCTGTTGAAGGCTGTTCCGGTGACGCGACCCAGCCTTCGGCGGAAGCGCGAGATCCTTGAAGGTCATGTGCCGAGTCCGATTGATCCTCCTTCGGGGTGTCATTTTCACCCGCGTTGTTCGCATTGCGAGGCCGTGTGCCGGACGGATGACCCGCGGCTGCGAGAAGCGGAGGTCAATCATCGGGTCGCCTGCCATCTTGTGACGGACGGAGGTTAGGCTGAATCACGGATCGGGTATATTACGAGTTCAGGATTTGGCTTTTTGAATCTGCAGGAGTACGCCGTTTGTGGATTTCGGGTGGAGGAATGCGTTGTCTTTCAGATCGTCGGACTGTATGACTTTTACGCCGTTCTCGACCATGGCCTCGACTGAGTTCTCGAAATCGTCTGTCTGGATGACTACGGAGTGGACGCCTTCGCCGCGGCTTTCGATGGCACGGCCTACGGCGGAGTCGGGCGTGAGGGGCGCGACGAGTTCGATGAAGGAGCCGTTGGGGAAGCGGAAGATAGCTTGTTTGCCGATGCCGGGGGTTTCGAGGGTTTTGGTGAGTTCGTATCCCATCTTTTGATAGTTCGCGATGCCCTGATCGATGTCTTTTACGCGGATGACGACGTGGTCGATGCCTATTGCTGCCATTCGATTTCTCCTCGTTGTTGTATTGGCTAGTCTTTGATTGGTCACGATAAGCGAATTCGTTCATCTTACATTTCCTGTAACGAAGGGGCAACGTATAGTTTGAGGCGAGATGATCGAGCGTTGACAGCCCATATCGTTTCAATTGAATCGTTTGCCTTGCAGGGAATATAATCGGATGAGTATTCGACGTCTTCACATCTTGGCGGGAAAGGAAGAGCGACATGCCAGAAACAGAGGTCTCAACTGCTTACGCAGACAATCGACACCCGGACGTGGTCGCCCAGCATGAACGGCTGAACAGGCTGCGGGACGAGATATTTGAGCTGGGGCTGGAGCGGAATATTGTTGAGCTGGAGTTGTATGGGTATACGATAATTCACGATGTGAAGCCGGCTTCTTTTTTCGATGAGCTGCGGGAGAGGATTCTTGAGCTGGGGGAACAAGACAAGAAACTCGGCCACATAATGCATCTTTCCGGGGAAGACGGCGGAAGTTTTCTTGTGAAGCGACTGCTGCATCGGGGGCGCATTTTTGAAGAGGCTGTTATGGCGGAGAAGCCGCTGGCGGTGGTGACCTATCTGCTGGGGGAGAGCTGCCAGATCAGCAGCAACAACGGTCATGTTCGTGCGCAGGGAGATCCGCCTCAATTCATGCACAGCGACGCTCCGTTTGTTCCGGAACCGCTGCCGAATTTCGCGCATACGTGCAACATGATGTGGTGTACAGAGGATTTTACTTATGAGGCGGGCGGGACTCTGGTGGTGCCGGGTTCGCACAAGAACTGTTCTCATCCGCTCCCGGGGAGTACTACGCGAAAGATGGCGATTCCGGTGGAAGCACCGAAGGGATCAGTCATTGTTTTTACAGGACATTTGTGGCACTGCGCGGGGGCGCGAACGCTTCCGGGCGTGCGCGTGGGGATGACGGTGTATTTTTCGCGCATGTATGCTCGGCAGCAGGAACCATTGAACGATTTGATCAGCGACGAAATCGTGGCGAGAAATTCGTCGAGATTTGCGGAGCTTATAGGCAGGAACAACCCTTATCCGAGTACGGAATACGGGTTTGATCGCAAGAAGATCGCCGATCACATTACTAAAACGAAAGACCCGCGTGGTTAGAAGGGCCTGTGCGGAAAATTTGCGTTTGAGAGAACGAAAGGAACAGCGTCATGGCAGGATAATATCAACTGGCACAAAGACTGCTCGATTCTGGGCTTGAATCGGCCCGCGACGATGGCGGGATGGACGAGGAAACATTCGCACACGTGATGATGTATCAGGTCATCGAGCTCAATCAGACATCGCGGGCGGGCCAGGACATTATCAGCGAACTCGAGCAGCATATTCGTGCGATCGAAGACGGCGGCGATTCAGTGATCACGCGGGGCTGCTAGGTCGACGGGATTTTCAGGTCAGGATCTTGCGGCGACTTCTTCTGCATAGCCGGGGAATGAATCTTTCATCACGGCCTGCTGGAGAAGCGTGTATGCGAGTACTTCGTCGGTATCGCCGTCGCGTATGAGCGTCTTCGTCCAGTAGCCTTCCGTGCGGCGTGTCTCCCCTATCGCGATGACTTCGCGATCCAGACGATACTCCTTGCCGACGAAGAGCGGGCCGTTGATCATGCCGATTTCGAGATCGGCGAAGAGGCCGATGTTCGGCTCGCGAACTTTCCAGCCTTTTTGTCGACTGGAGAACTGGCAGAGGACGCAGACCATTTCCAATGGGATGATCGGTTGTCCCCAGGGATTTGCGTCACCGGTCGCGGTATGCCATGGCGTGTTTTCGGTTATGACGGCCAGCTTTTCATTCAAAGTGAATGGGTAGCTCTTGCCGAGGTGCTGATCGAAGTCCATGCTTACGCGTTCATCCTCAGCCCCTTTGTCCCCCACGTTCATATCGCGCAGAATGACAAGCTGTTCCGATGAACGCAGCCTCGCCATGCGGTTGTCCAGCTCGCTCTCGTCATCTGG
>DTSJ01000047.1 GCA_012965445.1 Candidatus Hydrogenedentota bacterium | reverse complement strand
GCCAAAATGTCTTCCTTAGGCTGATCCTCTCCCGCCGTCCGGATAATAAGCCCGTACTTCTTGTTCCTCCGAAAAGACCGCAGCGTACTCTTCAGTCGATCACGCTCACGAGGATTATCTATCTTGCGCGAAACCCCAATCTGCGACACTGTCGGCATCAGAACCACATAGCGGCCCGGAAGCGTCACGAAATTCGTCAGCCGGACCCCCTTGCTCCCGAGCGTGTCCTTCTGCACCTGGACCATAATCGACTGGCCTTTTTTGAGGATACTCTCGATCGGAGGCCGTTTACCCGGGCGTGATCGCCGCTTCGACTTCCCCCCGTCGTCCTCAATATCAAAGTCCCCAGTACCCTCGCTCCCTGCAATATCACCCACATACAGAAAACCGTTCCGTTCCAGACCGATGTCAATAAACGCCGCCTGAATACCCGGAACAATCCCGTCCACCCGTCCCTTATAGATATTGCCTACCACGCTGCGCTCTTCGTCGCGCTCAATCGTCAACTCCGCAAGACGCTTGTCTTCCACCAGCGCAATGCGCGTTTCAAGTGGATTTACATTGATTACATATTCTTTCATTTCGACAGTATACCTTTTTCAAATAATTAGTGGTCAAAGAACCCTCTGCGGGTATTGACACTCAACAAAACTCCAATGCACAACATCGTAGTCAGATAGAACGACCGACCGTAACTCATAAACGGCAGCGGAATACCCGTGACCGGCGCAATCCCCAGCGTAATCGCGATGTTCACAAACACATGAAACGCCAGCAGCGTCACGATACCCACCGCAAGCAATGACCCCGCTATATCCTGACTGTTCTCCGCCACGCGCAGCGTTCGCAGAAACAACGCCAGAAACAACATCACCACCGTCACACTGCCCAGAAATCCCCATTCCTCCGCAAGCAGAGAAAATATAAAATCCGTGTGATGCTCAGGCAGATAACTCAAATACGTCTGCGTCCCCTGCATAAATCCCTTCCCCGAAAGCCCCCCGCTCCCGACCGTAATCATACTCTGAATCGTATGATACCCCGCGCCCAGCGCGTCCGAGCCGGGGTCCAGAATCGTCATCACACGTAGCCGCTGATAATCCTCAATTAAGGACCATGTTATCGGTATCGCCCCCAGACCTATCACGATTATACCAACTAGATGCACCCGACTACACCCCGCCATATACAACATCGCAAACGTAATCGGAATCAGCGTCACCGCTGTACCCAAACTGGGCTGCTTCAATATCAGTAGACACGGCACCGCAGTAATCACAAACGTCAATAAAAAATAGTGCAGCCGCTCAATTCGTCGGCCTATCGTCGAAAGATACCATGCCAGCATGAATATCAGTGCAAGTTTGCTCTGCTCTGATGGCTGAATCCGCGCAGGCCCCAAAACCAGCCAGCGTTTCACATCAGAGTTTTCAGGCCCCACCCCTACCATCAAGACTGCAACCAGAAATCCAAGTAGCAACGCATAAAACAAAGGGCCCATCGACACCAGAAAGCGGTAATCGACGCACATCACAAGTAACGCCAGCAATACTCCGACCGGAATAAAGGTCAACTGCTTTACATAATAAGGCATCTCGCTCGATGCACTCCGGTTCGCACTGTAAAGAACCACAACCCCAATCGCGGCAAGAGCCAGCACAAGTAACGATATCATCCAGTCAATACGACGCAGATTGCCGAAATTAACGATCCGAATCTGGGCGTTGATCAGATCACTGGCCGAAGGCGTACTCATCGCGCACCCCCATACCCATCGGCCGCCCGCTGTGCCAGTTCGGATTCCGCAGGCCGCTCGCGGGAGGCATAAAAATACTCGATCATTTCCTTGGCCAGAGGCGCTGCAACGCTGCTCCCGTGAAGCCCGTGCTCAACCAAAATACACATCGCAATACGCGGCTCCCGATCCAGCACACCGGTCATAAACCACGCATGGTCACGCAGCTCCTTCGGAATATCCTCCTCCCTCGCGTACTCTTCCACGGCCTCCAGACTCACCACCTGAGCAGAGCCCGTCTTGCCTATTATCTCCATCCCCTCAATATAAGCAGCATGCCCCGTGCCCGTCGGCGCGGGCGGCCCTTTCTCAACACACTTCCGCATCCCTTCGCGTATCAGAGCAACCGTTTCCTCACTCATCACACGCGTTTTCTCTCCGGTCGAACCGTCCTCTATATTCGGTTCCACTCGATAGCCTCCGTTCACGACCGAAGACATCAACACAGCAATCTGCAGCGGCGTAGCGGCACACGATCCCTGGCCAATCGAAAGGTTGATCGTCTCCCCCGGATACCAGTTCCACTCGGAAGGATCATCGGGTACGAGGTTTTTGTACACGGCCCGCTTCCATGCCGGCGAAGGAATCAATCCAGGCTGCTCGCCCGGCAAATCAAGTCCCGTCCGTTCACCCAGGCTGAATTTCAATGACCACGCCTTAATCCGATCCACCTCCAGTTCTCTCCCCACATTGTAAAAAAACACATCGCACGAAAACGCCAGCGCATCCACCACGCTCACCTTCCCATGTCCCCCGCGTTTCCAGCAGTTCCATTCATGACTCACGTTCGACAACCGGAACCCCCCGTAACAAGTAAACGCCGTATCCCTGTCAATCACTCCCTCCTCCAGCGCAGCAGCCGCAAGCAGAATCTTATAAGTAGAACCCGGAGGATACACCTCCTGAAACGCTCGGTTTATCATACGGTTCGGTTTTCCTGTCAGAAGCTCCTGTCGCTCGCGTCCCCCCTGAGGTGAAACAAACACGCTCGGGTCGTACCCCGGAGAACTCGCCAGCGTCAGCACCTCCCCCGTGTCAGCGTTCAACACCACGATCGCCCCGGCTTCACCCTTCAACAACTCCTCCGCCTTCGCCTGCAACCCTATGTCCAGCGTGATCTGGATCTCCCCCCCCGGTTCCGCCGGCACAATTTCATCCTCCAGAAAAAGATTATGCCCCAGACTGTCCATCTCCACATAAACATTTCCGTATGGATCTGTGCGAAGCTGAGGTACGCCCCGCGCATACTGCGTCACCAGCATCTCGCCATCCTTACCATGAAGCCTCGCCTCAAATTTCCGCTCAACCCCGGATTGCCCAATCAAATCCCCCATGACATACCGATCTTTCCGCGCATCCAGCTGCTTCTGATTGATCTCACCCAAATAACCGACCACCTGACCACCCGTCTTCCCGTATACATAACGGCGCACTGGGCGTATCACGGTAAACACGCCCGGCAAAGCATACGCGTACTCCTCAACACGCGCCGAGACACCCACCGGAATGTCCCGCTTGATCAATATCTGCTTGTGCGGCTGGTTCGCTTTCTCAGAAGCCTCAATTTCACTCAAAAGAGCCTTCCCGTCGATATGAAGAAGCTGCTCAAGCCGCTGACAGACCAACTCTGGAACAACACCCTCTACATTACAATCCGCCAGCACAAACATCAGATCACGCGCCGCACGATTGTCCGCAAGAATCACTCTCTCGTCCAACCCGTTACGCCCGTAGATCATCCCTCTAGGAGATTCAAGACGCTGCGGACGCAGTCGATTGCTGTTGGATTGTGATCGATACTCGTCCCATTTTACAATCTGAAGAGTCCAAAGACGCAATATCAGGATGAGCATACACAGAGCCAGCACTACACTTATAAACTGCAGGCGGCCGGAAAATCCGGGATAGGCTTTCTCTTCTTCGTGGCTCATTCGTCAGGTTCCCTGAATCGGCGTAGAACGCAATCGGCTCACTAACAGAAAAACGAACGGTGTCAACAATGCCGTAAAGCATGCTTGCGGAACAATCGAAAATGACATCATTTTCAACGCATTCATATCCACCTTCTGAACATACTCTACTGCAAGATACAAAATTCCATGCACCATACTCGCCAACAAGACAGTCACCGTCTTTACATAAGGATTCTCCGTGATCAAACGACTCGCCATCCGACCAACCACATACCCGATAATCACCAGACACAATATATGATGCCCGATTCCCGTATTACCCGCAACGTCTTGAAACATGCCTCCCAACACACCCGTATACATACCCCGTTCCGCCCCCTCGGCAATTGAAAAGTACACAACCAACACGACGATCAGATCCGGAACCACCCGCTGAAGGCTCAACGCCTGCGGCCACGTCGCCTCCAGAAGTGCCGCAGCAATCACCATCGCAGCCCATACACTATTTTGTCGCATATTCGTCACCTGATTTCATGGCGCGTAACGCTCCTGAATGCTTTCCGTGTCCAGCAGTCCACCCGGCACAACCTCCTCAACGTCTCCCGATGTGCCTGCTATTTCCTCAGCACCCGGATAGGCCCTCAACAATATGAATACTTCGTCTACACGAAACGGATCGGCTATCGGTACTATCTTCACTGATTGTGACAACTGGCCGCGTGTGGGTTCTCCTTCCACATGGCCAATCGGAAAACCGCTGGGAAATACACTGTCCGGACTCGTGACCACTAGGTCGCCTACCCGCACATCATCGTTTAGATTGATGTAGTGCATCGCACAAAGAGAACTCAAGTTGTTCCCCGTACCCAAAACCTGACCCCGCACCCGATTCGCCTCAATCATCGCGTCCACCCGGCAATCCGCATTCTGCAGCGTGATTACGCTCGACGTAAAAGGCCCCACATGAGTTACCAGACCGATGATGCCCTCCGGCGCAACAACACACATCGACTCACGTACCCCGTGAACGCTCCCCTGATCCACCGTCAAAACTCCCTGCGAATGCTGAATCACCTCCGCAGCCATCAAGTCGTACTGCGTGTTCTCCCGCTCGAAACGCAGCATCCCCCGCAACCGCTCGTTCTCCGCGCGAATTTCATAGTAGTTGGAAGTCTTTTGCTGCAACTCTGTAAACTGGCGGTTGTACGTGCGTATTTCGTCACGCAGCGAATCGTAGTCCCCGAACAAACCAGAAACATACCCTGTCCCGTCCTCCAGCGCATTCAATGCCGTCAGAAATGGCATCACCGCCACACCGACCACTGTCTTGATCTCCGAACCCAATGCCCCGCCGCGTGCCCCCGATGCCAGCGAAACAAGCGATAGGAGTACCAGGACGATAAACACTATCGTCGGGCGACTGTCTCCTATGCTACGCGGCTCCGGCACAACTTATATTTTTCGCCCCCTCACTTTTTTGATGCCTTCCAGGTAACGCCCCGTACCCAGAACAACAGCGGTCAGCGGATCTTCGGCAATTGTCACATGCAGACCCGTCTCTTTCGCCACCAGTTGATCAAGTCCGCGCAATAGCGCCCCTCCGCCCGCAAGTACTATCCCGCGATCCACGATATCAGCAGACAATTCAGGCGGGGTTCGTTCCAGCGTAACCCGAACCGCATCCAGAATAGCGCGCGCTGGTTCAGCCAATGCCTCGCGAATTTCCTCAGACGTAATCGTCAGAATCTTCGG
>DTSJ01000046.1:297-5515 GCA_012965445.1 Candidatus Hydrogenedentota bacterium | reverse complement strand
AGGCGCTGGATCGCAAGGTGTTCCTTAAAAGCGGCGGGCATATCTGTATCGATCAGACTGAAGCGTTGATCGCGATTGATGTGAATACGGGAAAGTTTACGGGCAAGAAAAATCTTGAGGATACCGTGTTCAAGACGAATATCGAGGCCGCGGACGAAATCGCGCGACAGATGCGGCTGCGGGACCTGGGCGGAATAATCGTGGTCGACTTCATTGATATGGAGTACCAGACGAACCGAAAAAAACTACTGAGGCAGTGTCAAAATGCACTTCGCTCCGACCATGCCAAGACGACAGTGTCTGATGTGGGCGAGCTGGGCATGATCGAGATGACGCGGAAACGGGTGAAGCATAATCTTGTTGCGGCGTTGTCGCAGCCGTGTCCTTACTGCGAAGGGAGCGGTGTTGTACGCTCTGTGACGACGGTGACTTTCGATACACTGCGCGGCTTGCAGAAGTTATTCTGCAAATCGAAGGAGAAACGGGTCGTTTTACAGGTGCATCCGGATGTTGCGCGGCGATTGCGCAACGAGAACAAGGACCTTCTCGACGATGTATTGACGCGATTCGACAGGGAAGTGTCTATCGAATCCGTGTCAGATTTTCATGTCCATGATACGAAGGTTCTGAGTTCACGCACGCGCCACGAGATTTCGAGCTTGAATTAGAATGGATTGATGCCGGAGGACTCAATTATGCTGAAAGAAGTGCTGATGTGGGTGCTCGCGTTGGGCATGATAGGGGTCGGGCTGGTGGTGTGTACGGTACTGATTGAGCGGCTCGTTCATCAGCGTAAACAGGTGAAGTATGACGAGCTGCATAAACGCATGGGGCTGGGATCAGGCGATGATGATTCACCTTTTTAATCAGCATCATCGGCAAAGGCGGAGCTGATGGGATCTTTTGATACTGTTTCGAAATTGATGCTTGTGCTCGGAGTAGCTGGGGGACTGTACACACTGGTCTATGCTTTCTGGTTGCGGAAGTCCAAGGACAGTCATCCCTCGGATGCTTCGCCGGGGGAACGGCAGGATTCGGACAACGATTAGGCTACGCCAGAAGTTTCGGTGTAACTTTTGGGTACGGAGCGACCCGAATGTACGGGAGTGACTATCGAGTTAGTTCGTCGTATCTGGTGCAGCTTCCAAGAGTGGGGTTTCGACGGGCGACAGCGCAAGGGTTGGGTTCTTGGCGCGAAGCTGGTCGAGTTTTTGCTGGGCATGTGCGGCAACATTGGAGCCGGGGAAGGTTTGCAGCTGATCCTGGTAGGCCGCGAGGGCTTCATCGGGATTGTCGTTTTCTTCGTGGCATCGGGCGATGTTGAAGGGCTGTCTGCGTGCTGCGAATGAATCGGGCCAGGTAGCCTGGATATCTTTGTAAACGGCGATGGCGGCTTCGTAGTCGCTGTTAATTTCGTGAATTGCACCGAGAGCTTCGACCCCATCGGGCGTGAATTCGAAGCCCGGGTGCTTATCTCGGAGCGTTGTGAAGGACGCTTTTGCTGTCTCGTAGTCTTCGGATTCCATAGCGGCATGACCGTGCATATACAGGACTTCGGCGATGTACTTTGAGCTGTCTTTCGTGATTTCGCCCAGGGCTTCCATTTTCTCCATGGGGTCTTCTATGTCCAGTGCGGCGGCGAAGACTGATGCCTGATCGCGTGATTTCAGATCGCTGTTGAGCCTAAACAGTAGCGTCGCGATGACGACGAATGCGATGACCGCGATGCCTCCGACGTATAGCATGGGGTTTTCTTTTGCGTGGTTTACGAGAGACTGCTGATCGCTTTCAGGTTCTTCATTGTGGTGGTGCGTTTTGGTCATGGGTACTCCGATTGTATATCTTGATTCAGAATGATTTGGCTAAAGTGGTGATGACTGAATTGAATTTGTGTCCAGAATGGTTGAGTCGAAGTACGGGGTATAATTCAAGATGAGCAATGAGCCTCGGTTCGACAGTCCCGATGAGGTAACCGATACGACGAGGCGTTTACCGGGTCGATTGAAAATGAGAGTTATTCCCTGGGCCTGCAGGGCGCTGTCCATGGTCCAGCCGATATTCTGGCATTCGCGAATGTAGAACTGGGCGACATCATTTATGGGTTCTTTAATGGTGTAGACCATACGTCCGATCTGGATCGATTTTGACTCGAAAACATAGGTGCGATCGGCGTCTTCTTTGGCATTTACCGGGAGCGGTACATCCGGGAATCGCTGCGCCGGGGATGCTTGAAGGCCGACGGGAGCCAGAAGAGAATCATCAAAGAGTTCGTCGCCGCCCTCCTGAGTACGTTTGAAGGGATTGCCCTGGCATGCCGTAAGAGTCATGCTTAGAATCATGGCAAACGTAAACGAACGAATCATGTGAAAAGTCCCTTCTCATTGGTTGTACCCACCGAAATCCTGCTAATAATAGCACGGTCGATGGGAGCAAAACCAGAGGGGCGATGGGTTGATGGGGTAAGGATTGCGGTTGTTCGGGCAGGATAGCGCATGACCGTTTGTACGATTCATGCAAACCATTTGTGGTGTTTGCACGTCCGATTAAGACATTGTAGCCAATCACGCAGGAGAGATCTCTTGAATATCCCGATTCACACTTCGACACGTTCAATTTTCTCAACGATGCTTTGCTCGGTGGCGGCTGTATGTCTGGTCGTGCCGAGGTGTGCAGATGCACAGGAGGTATCCGGGACGCTGCCGGATACACCCCTGGGCCAGCGAACAGGTGAGCTTCTCAACGCCTTCAACAGTGGGAGTCTGGACTCTATCATCGGGTTTGTGAGCGATTCTTTCATCCCAAAAACCATCGAGCAGCGTGGAGGGGATCGCGCTGTGGCGACTTACTGGGCGGGGGTGTACAGAGAGAGGGGACCACTTTCGTTTCATTCGATCGAGCACAGGACGTTGGGTCAACGAACCGCGGAGATCGTGTGGCTGTACGGCGATGTTTCGAGAGCGTGGATCGGAGTTATATTGCGCCTTGAGGGTGTCGCTCCGTACCGGGTTACGGGACACAGTGTCCTGCGCTGGGTTCGGCCATTGCTGAAACCGGAGATGGAATTTCCCGAAGCGATTGGCGAATACCTTGATTCCTATTTGACCAGAATGGCTGATGCAGACATCTTCTCCGGTGCGGTCCTGCTTGCACGCGACGGGAAAATCGTGTTTGAAGGGGCCTATGGCTTCGAGAATCGTTCGACGAACAGAACGATGTCGCTGGATTCGAGATTCAAGCTGGCATCTGTTACGAAGATGTTTACCGGGGTAGCGATTGCCCAGCTGGCTGAGGCCGGGAAACTGAAATTCGACGACAAGATGTCGAAATACATACCCGAGTATCCCAAGCATATCGGGAAGAAAGTGACGATTCATCAGTTGCTTACGCATCAGTCGGGGATCGAGCTGGATGATTATCCTCGTTACAATCGGGATGCAGCGAAGGGCCGGAGTGTGGACGATCTTTTGCAGACTCAGTTGAAGTATATCAAGCGTCTGAATCTTGGGAACTATGATGACTTTGAGCCGCTGGGCAGCTACGACTACACGAATGAAGGCATCGATCTGCTGGGAGTGATCGTCGAACGGGCGAGTAAAGAAACTTGGCCCAAATACATCGCTGATCATATTTTTGCGAAGGCGGGGATGGAGAATACGGGTACGGATACGGTTGACGGGGATCCTGGACTTGTTACTCCCTATTCATCGTTGTCCACGTTGGGCACATCCGCTGCGGAACGCCGCGCAGTGGACGGTAAAAGAAATCTAAACCCCCGCTGGGAGCGGCTGGTCAACTGCGAAGGACATGTTCTTGTTCATGGAGGCACTGCGTACGAACAGGCTGTTGTCTGAGGAAATGACGCAGCGGATAATGATGGGGCAGGTCGAAGTGCGTGCGCGGGACGACGACGGAGTACGGATACACGATGGATGTGGTTGCTGGCAAGGGACATCGCGAAGTTGGGCACCGGGGTGCTACACCCGGCGTGAGTACGGCTGTGCGGCTGTATCCTGACGATGGGTGGAGCCTGATTATATTGTCGAACTATGATCGTGTAGGTAACATTGTGCTGATGCACATCGAGGATCTTATTGCCGCGGCGGATTGACTACGCGAGTGAATGTTCGGAGAGTGAGGCGATGTAGTTTCGGAGATCGGCTTCTACGGGGACGACTTCGATGTGCTGCATGAGGCCAATGCGTACTTTGCTGGAGCCGTGCATGCCGTGGAGGTAGTGCGTGTAGAATTTCCGGAATGAGGTGACACCGCGCTGCTCGCCGCGTTTTTCGACGTTGTCTTTGAGGTGGCGGATGCAGAGTTCTATGCGGTCTTCGCAGGTGGGTTCGGGGAGGTGTTCGCCTGTTTCTAGGAAATGATGGGTTTCGTCGAAAATCCAGGGGTTGCTGATTGCGCCGCGTCCGATCATGGCGCCGTCGCAGCCCATGTCGAGGACAGATTTCACGTCTTCGGGAGTGACGATGTCGCCGTTTGCGATGAGGGGCAGATCCGGCGTGACGGATTTTATTTTCGGGAGCCAGGACCAGTCTGCGTCCCCTGTGTAGCCTTGTTTTCGGGTACGGCAATGGACGGTGAGGGCGTGGACACCGTTTGCTTCGAGCATGCGGGCGACGTCTTCGATGACGATTGTGTCGCCGTCCCACCCTAGGCGCGTTTTGACGGTGACTGGGAGGGAGGTGCCTTTGATGACAGATTTGACGACCATCTCGAATTTGTTGAGGTCGCGGAGGAGTCCTGCACCGTCGCCCCGTCCCGCGACTTTTTTGACCCAGCATCCGCAGTTAATGTCGATGTAGTCGGGCGCAAGTTCTTCGGCGATTGCGGCGGCCCTTTCCAGGGAATCACCGTTGCTGCCGTAGAGCTGGATTGCGACGGGGCGTTCTCGTTCGGTGATCTGGATTTTGTCTATGGAGCGTTTTACATTTCGGCTGAGGGCTTCGCAGTTGGTGAATTCCGTGTAGACGATGTCTGCGCCGCGTTCTTTGCATATTTGGCGAAAGGGAATGTCCGACACGTCTTCCATGGGTGCCAGTGCGATGGGTTGATTGAATTCAAGAGGGCCGATTTTGAACATAGGGAAATCCGTTGGGCTAAGAGAAGTTCATTTTATCACAGATTCCGCGCATGGCGAAAGTGTGGGTGGTATAGCTCAGAATGAACGACTGTGTTTTGAGTTCGGTTTTCCGACCGCTCCACTGTC
>DTSJ01000046.1:0-287 GCA_012965445.1 Candidatus Hydrogenedentota bacterium | reverse complement strand
GGGGTCGAAGTGGTCTGTCCCTGGTCCTGCCCCTCTAAACGAGTCCATCTTTTGCTATTGTAAAAGGTCGTAAAATTGGATTCAGACAAGGAGGGCGAAATGCCTAGAAAACGATTTACCTCTGAACAGAATTGACTACCATTGCAGTAACACCCTGTCAGGCGACCCCGGATACTGGCGGCTTCGGGATTCTAGTGCAACAGACGTGTTTACCGACATTAGCCATATGGACCTGCTCGTGACCATTACGGGCAAGTTCTCCTCCATGTTAGGGAGGACAGTCAAGG
>DTSJ01000045.1 GCA_012965445.1 Candidatus Hydrogenedentota bacterium | reverse complement strand
CTGAGACGAGTAGCGGTGTGTGTTCACTTGATACAGGTCGAGTTGCTCCCAGTAATCGGGATCCTGTTCATCCAATGGTTTGACCGTGGGAAGATCGACGAAGGGCGCTCCATGCTCGGAACCGTTGCCCTGACTCGATCCATCCAGATAGGGATCAGTTGATTGAAAGTCGACCAGGCTCGCCACGGCATTCGCCATTGTCATTGAGGCCAGAGCTTGTCGATCGGTCGGGCTACCCCCGAATCCAGCCCTGCGCAGAAGATGACTTGCTTCGGCGTTTGTCCATGAACCGGTGTATTGATCGAGTAAGGCCATATTTTATCCAAAAAACAGGTGCGGACGAAAATTGACATCTTTACGTGGTATTGCAATTCAACATATTGCTGAACTACTTATCCAATTATTGCACAATCTCCATCAATTTGCAACCACTTTGTGGGATTGGTGGGAACGTGCCGTCGAATCATGCTAATCGTTGACAATCGGGGGACTTTTTAACTGTAGGATGCCCGACGACGGTCAATCGATTAGCCCGTTCAGGCGGCGTACTCGATTTAGTCGGCGGATGATTTTGGAGGGGTTGTTAAAGTGGTACTGTTCGACTTCGACAGTGATGCCGTCTGCGGCCTCGAATACGCGCTGCATGGCGGCAAGTCTTCCGTTGCCTTCGTATGCGATGTAGGTGTTTTTGTTTTCCCGGACGACCTTGATGGCTGAGACTGAGGGCAAGTACTGATTCAGGGTGTCTTGTGTGAGGCCTCCCGCCGCGAGGATTTCATCTCTGTGTTCGGACAATGCTTCCGCGCGTTTTGCGATAACCTCCTGTGCATTATCACGATTAAGCTCGTGTACTTGCTGCAAGGCGTAAAGGGGTACGCTGACAATTTCTTTGTGTGTGCGTTTGCGGTGAATGTCGAGTACTGTTTTTGCGAGTACGGCATCTTTCAAGTCGAGATCATTTACTTCAGATCGTTTGCCGAAGATATAGTCTATGAACTTTTTTATGGTTGACATAACGCGAATGAAACCTCGAAGGACATGCGTTCAGGGTAACTTTATGATACTTGCAACGGAACGACGGCTCAAGTGAATGTTCAAGATGGCGATCCGATTCGTTCGTTGTTGATCGCTTCTGTATAATATGGTGATCGGAGGCGAAAAGAATGAAGGTACGCATAATCGCGAACCCCGTGGCTGGGGGCGGTAAAGGCAGGCGGATGGCGGAGGCCCTGCGCAATGCGCTGGAGGGAAAAGTTGGAGGGGTTGAGCTTGTGCTGACGAAACAGGCCGGGGACAATGAACCGGAAGCTGCGCGTCCGGGGGCAGATGTCGTGGTCGCTGTGGGGGGAGATGGCAGTGTCAATGAGGTGGCGAACGGCCTGAAAAATTCCGAGGCGGCGCTTGCGATTCTTCCGGCGGGTACAGCGAACGTGGTTTCACGCGAGTTGGGTATTCCGAAGAACCCGGAGGCCGTGGCCGCAATGATTATCGAAGGTCGCATTCGTGAAATGGATGCGGGGATACGGGACGGCCGCAGATTCATGCTGGGTGCGGGGGCGGGACTGGATGCTGCGATTGGTGAGGCGGTGAGTCAGCAGCGCGGACGAAAGTCGAACCTGTTGAAATGGGTAGGGCCGTCGATTAAGACATCGCTCCGATACACGTTTCCGGCGTTTCGTGTGGTTGCGGACGGGGAGTTGCTGTGTGAGGAAGGCCAGTATGCGATTATCGGGAATTGTCGTTATTCGGCAGGCGTGTTTCCTGCTACGCCGGAAGCGAAGATTGATGATGGTCTGCTTGATATTTGTATTCTGCGGAATCTCAACGCGCTGCGTTTGATTGGTTTACTTCCGACGGTGTGGAACGGACGACATATTCACCGGAAGGATGTCGTTTATAAACAGTTCGAGTCACTGGAGATTACGCCTCTCTCGGACGAGCGTGTCCCCTTTCAGGTTGACGGCGATCCTGGGGGACAACTACCTGTTACTATCGGAGTAGAGCCGAAAGCAGTGCGTGTGATTACTCCGGCGACGTGACCGTTGGCGAACTTCGCGCTGGATTTAGAGTAGACCGTGCGTTCGATCTGAGGAGAGTTTCTTTTGAATACTGAAGCGATAAAGGAAACGGATCATGTTTCCTGGTGGAAGCCTGTATTGTTTGCGGCGCTTGCCGGGGGCATGGGCTGGGGAATACGGGGTCAATATGGTCACGAGACGGGGGCGATGAATGCGGGGGTGATGGTATCTCTCGTTCTAGCTTATCTCCTATGCGGAAAACTGAACACGACGACGCTTGTACGGGGGGTCGCGATGGGAACGGTCGCGATGGGAATCGGCGGATCGATGACTTATGGTCAGACTGTGGGTCTTACGCACAATGGCAACGTCGTGGGGAATGCGGATGCGCTGCGCTGGGGACTATTGGGTCTGTCGATCAAAGGCGGAATCTGGATAGGGTTCTGCGGGGCGTTTCTGGGGATGGGGATGAGTGGATATCGCTATCGTAGTGGTCATATTCTGGCTTTGATGCTGGCTGTGCTTGGCGCGTTTTTAATTGGAACACGGTTGCTCAATTATCCGTTTAATCCTGGGGGGAAAGAGCTTCCGTATCTTTATTTTTCGGATGCCTGGCAGTGGCATGATACGGAAGATATAAAACCCCGTCGCGAAGTCTGGGGCGGGTTATTGCTGGCGCTTGGGACGGTAATTGTCTATGCAGGGTGGTGGGCGAAGGACACGCTTGGGCGGAATATGGGGCTCTGGGGGTTCCTGGGGGGCGCGATTGGCTTTCCGACGGGCCAGTGCATTCAGGCTTATCACGCCTGGAATCACGAAACGTTTACGGTGGGCATCTGGGAGAAACTCGGGCCGCTTACGAACTGGTGGAACATGATGGAGACGACTTTCGGTGCTATCATGGGCGGGGTGCTGGGACTTGGGCTTTGGTTAAACAGGAAGAAGATTGGGCGGCTGGCGGATATGGAGCCGGACAGGCCCATACCCTATCTGGTCGAAATTGTTTTGCTGGCAATTCATTGTACGCTGCTTTTCTATGTGGAGTTTCGGGCGGTTCGGCAGATTGATGTGCTATATGATCTTGGTCTGATTATGGCGATCATACCTTTTGTCGCAGTGGTCGGGGGGCGTCTCTGGCCTTATTTGGTGATTTTTCCGATTACGTTGATGCCGATCGCGGGGAAAACGGTACGTCAACTGATCTATCGGGAAAGCGGTGCTGACGGTGTCCTGAATGCTGCTGACCCCTCGTTGAGTTTCGGTAGAGCTATTGTTGAGTACCCGCTGTGGTTTCCGTATTTCATCGTTCCCATGGCCATCTCGCTCGCGGCAACGATGATCTTCTTCGCGAGACACCGCAGCCGATCATCAGATCCGCATTTCGCGGGGATTGGGCTGCTGATTACCGGCTGGACGTTTTTTCTGTTGAACTGGGCGTTTTTTCAATATCCTTGGCCTTGGGCTGAATGGACATCGCGAACCCCGAACGGGATTATTTTTACGATTTGTATATTCAGTTTGACTGGCATGGTAGCCGCACGCTTCATTCCAAGGTCGAACTCCCCCCACTCTGTCTGATTAGTCTACGATATGTACGGAATCTCGCGTTACAATATTGGTTGGACATCCCGACTTTGCTATGCTAAGTGGAATCAGAAAGTTATTTAGACAGGAGTAGTCAAAATGAGCCGTACAATTTTCGTTGTTGCAGCGTTGTTGTTTGTTTCCTTCCAGGCATCGAGCCAAAGGGTTACTTATTCGAAGGATATTGCGCCCATTTTCTATGAGCATTGCGCGTCGTGCCATCGACCGGGCGAAATCGCTCCGATGTCGCTTCTGACTTACGAGTCCGCGCGGCCCTGGGCGAAATCTATCGCGAAGGCTGTGAGTGCGAGGGTCATGCCGCCGTGGAGCGGGGAATCTGACAAGCAGGTGTGGATAAATGACATCTCTCTGAATCAGGAGCAGATTGACACGATTATGGATTGGGTTGCTCAGGGTGCGCGTGAAGGGAATCCAGATGATTTGCCGGAAGTACCTGTTTTTCCTGAGACGTGGGTTTTGGGCGAGCCGGACTATATTGTTGAGCTTCCCACAGTTGAGGTACCTGCTTCGGGCGAGGACCTTTTTCCGACGGGTACAGTGACGATTGATATTGGCGAAACCCGGTGGATTCGGGCGATTGAGTTTCTGCCTAGTGATCGGCGTGTTGCGCATCATATGATGACAACGTATAACAATTCTGGAGGCGGGATTGAAACGCTTGGAACGAAAGTGGGCATTTTGGGGGTTTGGACTGCGGGGATGCAGCCATTCGAGTTTCCGCAGGGAATGGGCCGCATTATAGCACCGAACGCGAAAATACAATTCGACTCGCATTATCATCCATACGGTGAAGCGACATCTAATACGACCCGGATAGGGCTTTATTTTGGCGAAGGTGAACTTCAAAAGGAAGTAACGACGTTGACTGCAGCGAACATGGGGCTGCGGATTCCGCCCGGAGCAGCGCATCACGAGGAGGTGGCGTTTCATGTGTTTGATCGCGATATGCAGATCCTTGCGTTCAGCCCCCATCTTCATTTGCGGGGCAAGTCGATGCGATATGATCTTACCTATCCGGATGGACGAACAGAGGTTCTGCTGGATGTGCCAAAGTATAACTTCAATTGGCAATGGCTTTATTATCCCACGGAGCCGATTGATGTAACGGCGGGCAGCCGGGTTGACGTGACGGCGGTATGGAATAATTCGGAGGGTAACCCGAACAATCCTGATCCGACACAGGAGATCATTTATCGGGGCAATACCTTCAACGAGATGTTCGTCGGGTTTATGGAGGTGGTGGAGAAGAATGAAACTTATATTCAACCGCCTGTGCCTAAGGACAAGATTATTGATTTACTGAAGCAGCATCCGGCTGAAGATTCATACTATTTTGGTGGATTTCTTCCTTTCGGTGTGTATGCGCCTCATGAGGGCGAGGGTTGGATGTATATGGTAAACGGCTCGGTCATGTTTACGATATCGCTGGACGACTTTTTCTGGGACGGAGACACGTTGACCGTGAATACCCGGCTGCCGACGCCGGATGCAAGCGCCACGGCGTCGATGATCGAGGGTACGTTAGACAGCAACGGACAGCTTAAAGGAATGCTGCATTACGGTATGGATCTGGACAGGCCGCTGAACGTGCCCGCGATGGGATTGCCTATGACAGGAATCAACTAGGCTGTTTGAGACTTGAGAAAATCCATGATGGGTCGCCTGATTGAAATACTCGCGCCAGAAAATGCTATTGGGCTTACAAATCAGCGTATGGCGACCTACGTACGAATAATTCTTGGGACACTCGCGGTTCTTACATCATTAATAATCGTTTTGAATTCGGATTCGGGTTCCAGGATCGGTGGTGGTTTGTTGCTGGTCTGTGCACTATCAGATCTAGTTTTATCAAAGTTTGGGTATATTCGCATTTCTCGTATTACGATTCCTTTGGTGTGTTGGGTCGTT
>DTSJ01000044.1 GCA_012965445.1 Candidatus Hydrogenedentota bacterium | reverse complement strand
ATTTTGCAGCCATGGCATATCGTGCTTTTGACTGCATCGCGAAACTTCAATGATACCGGTGCGGATGATTATTTGCGAGGCACAATGGTTGTATACTATTAGGGCGTTGTACCACCAAGGATAACGCTCCCTGTTCCGCTTCCGCGAGTAAGCGTCACCTCCTGATTAATCGTTGCTATTTCGGCTGTGCTACCAGCCTTGAATTTAATATTCCCGTTTGTTTGAACAGTATCCAAGGCTTCAGCAATCGTATTGAACGGATAGGTTTCTAACCCTAGCTCAGTACCGGTGTTACCAAAATCGACCCAAACCGTAGAAAGTGATATTTCTCCGGTTACTTCAATACTCCAGCCGTTCAACGTTCCCTGATCAGAGGTGACTGAATCTGTAATAGATAACGTCCAAGTGCCTAACGCGTCTTCACTGTCCAAGACCGACAAGGGCGAGCTCGGCCGGAAAGTGCCTGTAAACGGTGCTGCATTGCTGGAAATAGCGGTCGAGGCCTCGTCGTCGAGCGTAGTGTTCGTGAAGTTGTCAGAACTTCCGCCAATCGCACTAAACAGTGTAACGGCAGTATTGTCTGGAGACGTCAGAGTGACAGTCAGGTCGGAGTCCCAAGTATGGGAAATATCGAGCGTAACATTTATGTCAGTAATGGTGACCGATCCGGGAAAGTTCAAGGTTGAAAATACTGTGGCGTTGTCGACAATACCTGTCGGAATGTCTGTACTCGATATCGTTGCAGTGTATGCAGCCGGTATATCGCCAATATTGAAATTCGAAGGGCTGACGTTGAAGAATATGTTGCCTTCCGATCGAACCATTACCCGAGCAGAAGACGTGTCGATGTTAGGGAGTGTCACCAGTTCCGTACCATCGTTTGCCGTGTTGCTGGCAAGGACGATGCCATACGTCAATCCGCCATCGGTTGAAAGGAGTATATCCACCAAGGCAGTACTTATAGGAAATTGATCAGTCGTCCCTTTGTCCCAAGTTACAGTTGTCGATCCATCCACGCTGCTGCCGCCGGTCGGCGCAGTAACCGTAAATGCGTTTCCCGAAGTGTCGACGGTGACAACCATGTCGTCGTCCGCGTATCCACCGTGACCAGCGTCGTTATCGCGCACGATAAGCCTGAAGTCCATGAATCGTGCAGCGGTTGGAAGTTTTTCGGAAATCGTTGGTCCGGTACTCAAGCGAGGGAACGTCCGTGATGGTGACGTGGTTGGAGAGAATACACGAAAGAGCGGTATAGCGCCGTCATCGCCATCAGAGAGATTGGACTGAGGACCAAGATCGCGTTGTTCCCAGCTGTATGTAAGCACGTCACCTACGTCCGCGTCAGAGCCCGAACCGGTGAGCGTGAATGGTGTACCCGCGGGAATGGTATAGTCATTCCCCGCGTCGGCTGTCGGCTCGCTGTTTCCAGAGGAGGTTACTGCCGCGCAGGAGGTGGAAACGCTCGCATGAAAAAACATTTCATTTAGGCTTTCGTGGTGGAAAAAGGGATCGCTGTATGATTGCAAGTCGTCAACTCCGCAGATGCCTGCGTAGGCCTGAATCGTCGACCCACTGCCCGGCTCATAAGCAGTTGCGCCATTTCGATTTAAACCCGAGCAATTTCCGTTCGCGCCATTGAAGGTGTGATTTCCTCCAAACTGATGCCCCATTTCATGAGCCACAAAATCGACATCAAAGGAATCACCGGTAGGAGAGGACGATCCCGTTACGCCACCTGCTTTTTGGCTGTTGCATACGGATCCGAGTAATGCTACACCCCCACCTCCAGTACTAAATACGTGGCCGATGTCGTAATTGCTACTCCCTATTATGCTATTGACAGTGCTGATATTCTCCGAGAGCATAGCACCGCCATCATCGTTTGAATACGGATCCGTTCCTGCGTCCGTGTAGATGAGATTCACCGTGTTTGCAACCAATTCAAGTCGAATGGAAAGTTCCGTTTCATATATGCCAGTTACACGATTAATCGTCGTGGTCATACCTGCCAGAGCATTGGCGGCACTTCCCCAAAACGCGGTGTATTCACCGGTTGCCGCCAGTGCAAGCCGATAGGTGCGCAGTTGACTTCCGCTGCGCGTGGTGATGGACTGCGCGGCTGCTCTTGCAGAAGGTAATTGCGCAATCGATTGAACGAAACATTGGAAACTTGCGTCTTCCTTGAAAGCGTCGCGTTTGTAGTAACTTGCGTAAAGATCGTCGTCACCATAGTAGGGATCAACGTACACCGCGCCCTTGGGTGAAAGAATCTGTGCATGAAATCCCATTGGAGTCCAGTCGAAGCGAAGTGTCGCAGCAGGATCATCGATACCCTGGCCGACATAGGTATGGATGTCAGGGTACTGCGCAGCAAGATCCGGATGCAGGATTGGTGACTCGCAGTATTCGAATGCCGCCTGGGTACCGTCAGGCATAGGTATCATGATGATTGCCTGAGCGGGACGCAGGCTGATGTCCAGATCGAGACGCTCGATGGGACTTTCTCTGACGGCCGCCTCAAAGCTCACAGGATTGAGCGAAAATACAGTTGACCTTTTAGGACTAACATTGGGTTTGGTGGCAGTGCGTTGCACATTGTATGCCACTGTTTCGGACTCCGAGAAGGCCGTCCATACGGGGTTCCGGGCAATCTGCGCGAATGAATATGGTGTCACGAAAACGATGACTAGAAGGGCCAGGGCAGATTTGCAGTATGCTAATTTCATGACGACCTCCTGTAGTGGTCCACCGACTTTCAGTGCGGATGAATATTTGCGAGGCACAGGGCTAGGTCACTCCTCCGCGCGTTTCTCGTCGGCCTCTGCTTTTTCTATTTCGCCTAATTCTCGATAAACTTCGGCGCGGCTAATGTATGCGTCCTTGTAGTCTGACTTGAGTTCTATCGCTTTGTTGAATTCGGTCAAGGCTTCCTCGTAGCGTTTCAGGGATTGGTAAGCGACTCCACGGTGTTTATATGGATTTGCAAAGTCTGGATCGAGCTCAATAGCCTTATTTAAATCTGCTAGTGCTTCATCATAGCGTTCAAGGGAATTGTACGTGTACCCGCGGTTGTTGTAAGGATTTGCAACGTCTGGATCGAGCTCAATAGCCTTATTTAGATCTGCTAGTGCTTCATCATAGCGTTCAAGGGAAATGTACGTGTGCCCGCGGCCTCTGTAAGCCCTCGCGTAGCCAGGATCGAGCTCAATAGCCTTACTATAATCTGCTAGTGCTTCATCATAGCGTTCAAGGGATCCGTACGTGTGCCCGCGGTTGGCGTAAAGATCTGCAACGTCTGGATTGAGCTCAATAACCTTATTTACATCTGCTAGTGCTTCATCATAGCGTTCAAGGGAAATGTACGTGTGCCCGCGGTTGTTGTAAGCGATCGCGTTGCCAGGATCGAGCTCAATAGCCTTATTATAATCTGCTAGTGCTTCATCATAGCGTTCAAGGGAATCGTACGTGCGCCCGCGGTTGATGTAAGGACTTGCAAAGTCTGGATCGAGCTCAATAGCCTTATTATAATCTGCTAGTGCTTCATCATAGCGTTCAAGGGAATCGTAGTTGTACCCGCGGTTGTTGTAAGCGATCCTGAAATCAGGATCGAGCTCAATAGCCTTACTATAATCTGCTAGTGCTTCATCATAGCGTTCAAGGGATCCGTACGTGTGCCCGCGGAAGTAGTAAGACTCTGGGTCATTGTGGCTGAGTTCGATTACTCTTGTATAAACCTCTAGATCCTGCAGTTTTTCGGCGTAACTTCTGGCAGATAATTTCGTGGATGTGACAGTTTCTTTCTCATCGAGTTTTTTCAGTACATAAAATTCAGCAACAAGAAGTAATACGATCAGGCCTTGAATTAACATTGCCACACCAAAATCTTTTGTGATTTTCATTTGTTGTTGCTTTCTTATTTCATATTGGGATCGGATACTATGCGCGAACCGGATAGATACCTACAATCCGATCTGATAAGGAACGCTCGAAGAAAAAAACCTGCGCAAATGCAACCGCGAACGTCAAGATGAGCGCTGCAATCGGCACCAAGCCATTCAAAATCGAAAATTCGTATGCATAGACTAGATCTAGATAATTGAACGCGAATTTGCAAATAAGATAAATTAACCCCCAAGCCAATGCTATTGTTTCCCCAATGATCAATACGCTGACCGCCCCTCGACAGCCACATCGAAATCTTGACGCACGTTTGCCTGAAGCATTGAGTAGACGGATACCGAAAAATGCGGATGTTGGGCCACCTCGCAGTGCAAATTGCAGTATTGGCGTCAGGGCAAGCTGGAGAAGTAATATAGTGTATGTTAAAGAACGCGTGAAGCTAGTTCCAGCCATATACAGAAGCTCTCTGCCGATTCTTCGGTCTCCAAATCTCGCATTTACGATTTGTTCAGCCATGTCGACCTCTTCGTCGGTAGGTGGTGGCCTGTCTACAAGTCCGCTCACCGTACTAGGTTCTGCAATAATATTCACTACAATCTCATTCAGAAATGGCCCATGTTTCCCAGCAAGAAATACCTTCAGTGCCATTTTCATCACGGGTTCGTTGTTGGCTCCACTTCCATAGAATCCACTACTAAAAAGTACCTTCAGTACCGTTTTAATCACTGGTTCGTTGTTGACTCCAGTCCGGTGAGGATCGTCCGCTCCATATTCGAGTAAGGAGAGCTCCGAAATTGCCGCAAAGGCTATATGAGCTTCAGGATATTGTGTATAGGCTAATCTAGCAAAACCTATAGAAACAAACCCGAAAAATATGAAGGCTGTTGCGGGAAAAACTACGCTGGAACATAATCTCCACAGACGTGAGCGACGTTCAACTTCGCTTTTCTTATTCAAATCAATTCGTAAAGTTGCACACACCTCTTCAGTGTCTTTGAATTGCCCAGCTTCAAGCCGGGCAAGAAAAACCCTGGCATGCAGCGGCAAGTTGTGGGAATGGCTTCCGTCTGTCGTTTTCATCGTATCCAGCTTCGGCAGGCTTAACAGACTCATTGCTATCTTGAACAACAACGCTTGAATTTCCAGACTATTTTCGACATGTGTGTGCTCTTCGTCAGACGTGGTAATACTACGTTGGAACCCTAGTATTTTGAGATGTTCACTTTCCGTTACCCAGAGATCATCGAAGGAAATAAAACTCGGGAGTGAACCATCGTCCAACCCTTTGGTGAGTTCTTCTGTCAACTCGTACAACCATCGCCGAACAGTCCGCCAAGGGGTCCGGATTTTACACCGGTCCTTCAAGGATGCTCCGTCGCACCATTCGTATGCATCCCAACTTCCATCTGCGGTACGTTCGCCAAAGAGCCATCTGACGCGGGTGGTACGTCGGAGACTGGAATCGGTTATAAGTATTGGTGGCGCATCGGCGGGTACACGGTATATCCACACTGGTCGATTAAGAAGCGGGTCATATCCAGTGCAGAGAGCCCCAGTTTCGACAGATTCCCAGGGCTGGTCTAATAGGTATGGGCCCAGCTGAAACTTGAAGCCTTCCGATTCAAAATTTTCGTGATTGTCGC
>DTSJ01000043.1 GCA_012965445.1 Candidatus Hydrogenedentota bacterium | reverse complement strand
GATAGGGCCATGGGTCCCTGGAGCAGGCGATGGGCGGTGTCGGTGGTGAGCGAAGTGTTTGAGGCGATGGCGCGATCAGCTTCTTCGAGAGTGCGGAGAAAGTGCCTGATCTGAGAATTCCAGGAGTCTATTTTTGGTGAGGGGTGGTGTGTGTTTTGCGGATCGAGCTTCCTGACTACGAATGTTAGTACGTCGCAGATGTGGGACAGGATTTGATTGGGGGATCGCGTGTCTTTTCCTAGATCGAATGTGCCGTAGTTCTCGGGAGCATCTTGGAATACAGATTCGGCGCGATATTTAATGGTTGCCAAACCATGCTGGAGAAATGCGATGTTCACTGCTGAATCATTCATGTGCTAATCCTTTGATACGCGCGGATCGAGTGCGTCGCGCAAGCCGTCGCCAAGAAAATTTAGACTGAAGAGCGTGAGAGATAACGCGAGACTGGGGTAGATGAGGAGCCACGGGTATTGCTCCATCTGTTCTGCGCCGTCGTGGATGAGCAGTCCCCAGCTGCTCATGGGGGGCTGTACGCCGAGGCCGAGGAAGCTGAGGAAGGCTTCGAGGAGCATGACGTTTGGAATTGTGAGAGTAGTGTACACGATGATTGGGCCTAGTGTGTTGGGAATTAGGTGTCGGAAGAGGATTTGACGTTTGCTGAGACCCATGGCGACGGCTGCTTCAACGAATTCTTTCTCCTTGAGGCTCAGAACTTGGCCGCGGACAATTCTGGACATGGTAAGCCACTCGATTGCGCCGATGGCGAGGAAGAGCAGGATGATATTTCGTCCGAAGAACACCATGAGAACGATGACAAATATGGTGAAGGGAAGTGCGTAGAGGATATCGACGATGCGCATCATTACGGTGTCAATTCTTCCGCCGAGGAACCCGGCTGTTGCGCCGTAAATTACTCCGACGAGCAAGGAGACTGCTGTTGCGGCGAAGCCGACCATCAGAGAGATGCGTCCGCCGTAGAGTACGCGTGTGTAGAGATCGCGACCGAGGTAGTCTGTGCCGAGCCAGTGTTCGGCTGAGGGCGGTGTTGCGCCGAGAACAATATCCTGACCTTCGTAGGAGTATGGCGCAATCCAGGGTGTAAAGAGTGTAATGAGCGCGACAAAACTTAGAAAGAAGAGTCCGATGAGAGCCATCTTGTTTTTTTTCAGACGGCGCATAGCATCCTGCCAGAGGGAGATGCCTTTTTCGAACTCGAGATCGTTTATCGCTACGTAGGCGGCATCAGGCATCGCGCAACCTCGGATCGAGCCATACGAGTATCAAGTCTGAGACGATATTGAGAATTAGAATCAGCGTTGCATAGAAAAGGACCGTGCCGAGAATCATGGTGTAATCCCGATTGAAAGCGGCCTCGACGAAAAATTTTCCTAAACCGGGTATCTGAAAGATTGTTTCGACGACGAATGAGCCGCTCATCAGTCCAGCGGTGGCGGGCCCTAGAAAGGTAACTACGGGTGTCAGACCGCCGGGCAGGGCATGTCTAAATACGACGCGTGTTTCGGAGAGTCCTTTTGCGCGGGCGGTACGGATGAAGTCGTTGGTCAGGATTTCGAGCATTCCGCCTCGGGTGAGGCGGGCTATGTAGGCGGCGTACATTGCGCCGAGGGTGAGGCTGGGCAGGACCTTGTCCATGGGCTCATCCCAGCCGGAGACTGGGAACCATCCGAGATTGAGTCCGAAGACAAGCAATAGAACGGGACCGAGTACGAAATTGGGGATGCAGATTCCGACCATTGATAGGGACATGGGAATGTAGTCTTGGATGGTGTTCGGTTTGAGCGAGGCGAGGGTACCAGCGGTCAGCCCTATGGTTAAGGCGACGCACAGGGCATAGAATCCGAGTTCCAGGGACACAGGGAAACTCAGGCCGATCAACTCGTTGACGGAGTAGGTGACGTTTTTGAATGAGGGCCCGAGATCGCCGCGTACGAGGTTCCCCATGTAGTCCAGGTACTGCTCGCCGACGGGCGCATCGAGATTGTAGTGGGCTTCGATGCGTTTTTTGATTTCGGGAGAGACTTCTTTATCGCGATCAAAAGGACTGCCGGGTGCGAAACGGATGAGGAAGAAGGTGATGGTAATGATGGCCCAAAGAACGGGTATCCCTTCCATCAACCGTCGGAATAAAAGTTTGGTCATTTAGTTGAATATCCGTACGTCGACTTCCAGCCGTGAGAGAACGATGCCCTGTGAGTGCTTATGGTAAACCTAGGGCGCTTCAAGATACAAGGTATGGTACGGAACATACCCTAACAGGTTGCCTTTGAAATTTTTGACTTCCGGCGCCATGAGGAACGGGCGCGTGTAATGGTATATGGGAATGATCGGGACTTCCTCGGCCAAAATTGCTTCTGCCTTTTGGAAGAGTGCGTATCGATCATCCTGGGTTGGAGCGGAAACTGATTCTTCGATATATTTATCGTATTCCAGATTCGACCATCCTGTCCGGTTATTTCCGTTTCCGGTTGTGAAGCATTCAAGAAAGTTTATGGGGTCAACGAAGTCGCCGATCCATCCTGCACGTGCGACGTCGTAATCCATGCTGGCGTTCGAAGTAGTTGTGAGATAGACCTTCCAATCCTGGTTTTCGAGCGTGACATTTATGCCCAGGTTTTCTCGCCACATCTGCTGAATCGTGACAGCGATGATCTTGTGTTTCTCGGCGGTGTTGTAGAGAATCGCGAACTTTGGAAAGTCTTTACCGTCTGGATATCCAGCTTCGGCGAGCAAAGCGCGTGCCCCTTCGGGATCGAAGGGGATGTTGGCTTCGGCCGTGTATCCGTTGACGTTTGGCGGAGTCAGGGTCCCTGCGGAAGTTTCTCCGCCTTTTATGATGTGCGTTGTCATGGAATCTCGATCAATGGCCATGGCCAATGCGCGCCGAACGCGCTTGTCGCCGAATGGTTTTCGTTTGGTGTTGACGCGATAGAAATAGCTTCCAATCCACGGGTCCAGGCGAATGAGGTGGGGATTTTCCTTCTTGTAGAACTCCACGCGCGACAAATGAACATTTTCGGTCATGTGAAGCTCTCCGGCCCGAAACATTCTCTCTTCCGTTTGCTCATTCGGCACGGGGTAGAAATTCACGCCGTTCAGTTTTACCGATTCCTTGTCCCAATAATAATCGTTTTTGCGCGTTTCGATTACGTTGTTTGGCTCCCAGCGCGTCAATACAAAGGGTCCATTCGAAACTATGTTCTCAGGACGCGTCCACGGTGTGATACGTTCGTCCATGGCTCCAAACTTTTCGATAGTGGCTTGGTGTAGGGGAAACCAACTGTAGTGGATGTGCAGCTGCAGGAAATAGGGAGTAGGGTGATTTAGGGTGACCTGAACGGTACGTTCGTTCAGGGCTTTGGCTCCGACCTCGCTGAAATCGGTAATTTCGCCTTCTGCAAACTCACGCGCATTCTTCATCGAATAGAGCATGTATCCATATTCGCTGGCGATGTTCGGCATGAGAATCCGCTTCCAGCCGTACAAGAAGTCTTTCGCGGTCAGGGAATTGCCATTTGACCATTTAGCGTCCTCCCGCAGGTAGAATGTGTAGACCAATAAGTCATCAGAAACTTCCCAGCGTTCGGCCATGCCGGGTATCGGACTTAGATCACCGGAGTCCATCCCTACCAATCCCTGAAAGAGGGCAGTCAATATATGATGTTCAGGTACACCTGTGATGATATGTGGATCGAGAGCTTCGGGCTCCGCTCCGTTTCCGACCAAGAGAATATTGTCTTCGTCCGATTTGGATCCGCTGCAGGCGACGAGGACAAGGGACAGAAGCGCAGTCGATACGATGGACAATAATTTATGTTTCACTGGATTTCCTTTCGATTTTTCCGGAATCGATTCTTCCTTCCCGGACTTGCTTTGTAGAACCGATTGCACGTCAGTCCTTCTGTCTTCGAATGAATTTTAATTTCGACCCATCGACCTTATAGAATGAGGATGGCAGTCTCGCATTAGAGCAGAAGCGTATATTAACTCATGAACAGATCCTCACACAAAACAATCTGGGTTGTCACCGGGGTATTCGTGTTGACGGCGTGTGTTGTGCTGTTGATACGCTCGCTGCCTCTGGGTGCCGGGGACAAACCGGGGACGCAAGATTTTGCGATACAGGAGCGTGACCGGCAAATCGCTGAAATGGAAGAACTACTCGAAACCGACTGGCGTATCCGGCGTACCCGTACGCGTGACGTCGTGGATTCGGTATCCCACTATGCCCAGCATCCTACACTCGGTTCTGCGGAGGCTTTTTTTGCGCTGGGTCTTGTTCGCATGTACAAGTTGTATGACCCGGAAGGAGCCGAGAAGGCACTGCGCAGTGCGATTGAGCGTGATCCTGAGTGGAGCTGGTCTCATGACCTTCTGGGGGTGGTGTTGTATTCCAATGGGGACCATGAGGGCGGCCTGGAGTTTTTGGAGCATGCGATGGCGCTGGATCCTGAGTGGAGTCGGCCACACAGCGATTTGGCGATATTGTTTCGTCTGGACGAAGAGTGGGATCTTGCTTTGGAACATGCTCACATTGCGATTGATATGGATCCGGATCATCCGATTCCTTATTACAACTACGGGGTCATCCTATACAAGATGGGTCGGCACTCCGAAGCACAGAAGCAGTTCGAGCATGTACTGGAGCTTAATTCTGACTTGCCTGCGCCTTACTATAATATTGCCTGCGGATTTGCTCGGAGCGGTCAGCTGGCGGAGGCATTGGAGTATCTTGCAATAGCGATCGAGCTGGATCCGGCATTTTACGAGGAGACCTTGAACGATCCTGATTTTGACACTGTCAGGAGTGATCCGCTGTTGGTGGAGTTTCTCGATAAGCATCATCCGTGATATAATGATTGTTTTGACGGAGAACGAGGTCTAGAGTGAAGTATTTTCGTTTAGTGACAGCTATTTTGGGTTTTGCCCTTTTAGCAGGATGTGCAGAAAAGTCGGAGGAGTCCGCTTCTGAGTACGCGGATCGGTTGCAGAATATGGCTGTTGCAATCGGCCAGAACGAACTTGCGCGGTTCAATGCGGCCGATATGTTGTACAAAAACATCCCCGAACTTCACAGTGTACAGATTCCCATTATGAACACTTATAATCACGCCTGGGCGAAAACGTATAGAAGGTATACCGATTTTAGTGTAGTTGATATTACCCGGTCAGCGTCTCTGGTGTCCCCAATTTCCTATTCTATTACGTTTCAATATGATCAATTCAGCACTCAGGACCGCAGTACGGAAACAGCGGGCGCAAAAGAGCTTGCTATAGAAGATACCCGCTTCAATCTGCGATTTTCGGACTCGTTTACGCGCTACTACTTTTGTAATGAGGACGGCCTTCTCGTTGATCCGACCCCTCCGCTTCCGGTTCGTCCTGACTTTTTCCAGAGAGCATACAATGACGAAGCGAAACTCGGATCGTTGCGCTAGCCTCCGTTATTGATACAGATTATCGATAGCAGAGGCTCCGGGTATCGGATTGCAACACTTTAACTATTTTGCGTTGGATATCCAATTCTGATTGTTCTTGACAGGTGTATACCCATATGCTACTCTTTAATTTGCGATAACTGGTTGAGTCATGTCTTGTTGACTTGACTTATACAGGATTGGGGAGGAGTGTATCGATGCGTGAGTCGCGAATTGTGGGCGGTAATATTCTTTAGGTATTCTATACTTTTAGGTGTTGTCGGGGCGTCCACGATGCTGTGCTCGTGTTGTCGTTTGCTTTTCATCAGTTTGGTAGGCAATCAGTCGCATATTTTAGTTTTGAAAAGGAGGTGAATTGGATGAAAAAAATTGTAGTATTAGCTTGTCTCATGACCGTTTCGGCTGGGATGGCTATTGCCCAACAGACGATAAGTATCCCGTTTTTCAGTGATAACTCGTCTATTGGCAGAGCTGGATTCGTTGGACTTCAGAATACGGGTACTACGACCGTGGCAGTAACGGCTACTTTTAAGGATAACACAGGTGCTGCACTGGCAGGAACAGGTGGTACGTTTAACCTTACAGCTGGACAGAGTATCTCTTTCCGCCCCAACACGAATATTGGAGGAGGTGAGGTACAGCCAAGCGGTCTTACGGACGCTGGAGTAAACAACGGTTCTTTGCAATTTAATTCGGATGGTGGTTCGCTTGCGGGTCGCTATGTTCAGATCGACAGTGGCGGATCTTTCGCACACAATCTCGAATCGTCGAACTAACCTGAGCTAGTGACTATCGCGAATTGCCAATTTTTTAGGAGCAGGAATGTCGAGAGACATCCCTGCTCCCTTTTTTTGCTTGCTTGTATTTGGGTAATCTCTCTGTTAGCATAATATTGTCCTGTAAATGCATGCATATATATCCACATATCTTCGTTGGAATGTTGATAAGTTTATTTGGAAAAGTTCGATCCCAGCGTTTTTTGTTAACATTACATACATGAAGATGTATATAATGCTTTGCATTTTGTAGAATCTGTGAATAATTGATCGCGGTCATAAACATCTTCCTATGGTCGTAACCCGTAGAGATGAAACGGACTACGTTAGATACTCACAAATTCACACGCACTACGACGACTACGTCTAATTTTATAACTATATAAGTACAGTTTTTACTTGTTATAACGTGGGGGAGCCACAATGAAAATAGTTATACCCAAGTCAGACCTTCTTGATGCCGTCAACAAGGTCAAGACTGTAGTATCGGCGAAGTCAGCACTTCCAATATTGTCTCATATTCTATTTGAAACAGGGGGCAGTTCGATACGGCTTTCTGCGACGGATCTGAAGGTAAGTATAGAGTGTACTGTTGACTGTGGAGTGGAGAAAGAAGGGTCACTCACTGTTTCGTCCCAACGGATATTCTCCATACTCTCTGAGCTTCCAGAATCCGATATAACGCTCGAACTTGAGGAAAGCAATGTCGTACGTCTTGAATGCGGAAAGATTCATACAAAGCTGTACAGTATGTCTCCTGAGGAGTTTCCTCCAGTACGGAATTTTGATGGTATTGAACCGTTGATACTACCTCAGAAGCTGCTCGCGAATATTTTCCAGCGTACCTCATTTGCCATTTGCACCGATCAAGCTCGATATAATCTTACGGGGTTACTAATTGAGATCAAGAATGGAATATTGACGGCGGTAGCAACGGATGGTCGCAGGATGAGTCTCGTGAAGCAGTCCGAGGGGATTGTTGATGGTATTGATATTAAGGTAATTATTCCAAACAAGATGATTCATGAACTGGAGCGGCTTCTTGATGATGAAGGGGATGTGGAAATACTCATTAGTGAGAATCAAGCGGGGTTTTCATTTGGATCGCTTCGATTGGTAACGGCGCTTATTGAAGGGACGTTTCCGAATTATGAAATGGTTGTTCCTAAGAGTCATGATAAGGAAGCGATCGTGTCTACCGCTGTATTCATTGAGGCTATTCGGCGTACCCGAACGATGACCAATGATAAATTTAACTCTGTCCGCTTCCAAATTAATGAGGGGACGATGAAGCTTCTGGTTTCGACACCAGAGGTTGGGGAGTATGAGGAAGATCTTCCGTTGGAATACTCAGGGGAGGAACTCGAGATCGCTTTCAATCCAGATTTTGTTTTGGATGTGTTGAAACGAATCGCCACGGAAAAATCGAAATTAGTTTTGAAGGATTCGATGAGTCCTGGTGTAATCCAGCCGACATCTTCCGAGTCTGATGGTGAAGGCTCAGAGTATGTGAACGTAGTGATGCCCATTCGTATATAGATGAATTATCACTAAGTACGATATGTGGAGATGCCTCAAAAAAACAGACTATGTGGATTTAGGCATAGTCGTTGGTTTTGTCGCGGTATTGTTTTATCAGCATATTTTTATTGGAAAGCATTTCGGAACACCCACGATACTGAACGATCTGTTTGTGTTGACTCAGCATACTCTGAGTTTTACGGGTGCCTCTCTTGTAAATGGCGATATCCCTTTGTGGAATCCTTATTGGTTCCGAGGGATGCCTCATTTGGCTGTATCGAGCAACGTCGTGTTATACCCTACGACCTGGCTGTTTGGGATTTTCGAATTTCACAATGTATACAAACCGATCGTTATTTTGCATGTATTTCTGGGTGGAGTAAGCGCGTATTTTCAGAGGTGTTTTACCCAGGATGGAGGTCGTCTGTAGATGGCGAGGCGACGAAGCCGGTTCTATGTATTGACACGGCACTTAGGGTTTTTTCGTGGAAGCGGGAAAACACACAGTCCGTATTTCGTATGAACCCCCGAAAGTTAAGCACGGTGCAATGATTTCGTTGGGCAGTCTGGCACTTTATATTGTCTGACTATGTTGTTCGTCAACCGAAACTGGTGTCGCAATGGATAGTGAACAGAGTGACGAATTCGGAAAATCGATTTTAAGTGAATTGGAGTCGGCGACGCGATTTTCAGAATGGATGTATGAGACAATAGAACCGTTTTTAGGCGACAGGATTATCGAAATAGGGTCCGGGATAGGCAATATATCGCGTCAAATGCCTGTGCGGGACAGGTTGACCCTGAGCGATTACAGCCTGTCTCATCGGGAGCGATTAAGAGAGTCATTTCGCGGTGTCGATAACGTTGATGTGGTCGAAATAGACCTTACGGTCGATGATTGTTTCCGGTCGCTTGAGGGTCAATATGATTCCGTGGTGTGTCTTAACGTACTTGAGCACATTGAGGATGATAGATCGGCGCTTCGGCGTATGGGAACGCTTTTGGGACCAGGGGGTCGTGTGATTGTACTTGTGCCGCAGTATGTATTTCTGATGAGCGAGATGGACAGGCTGCTGGGCCATTATCGGCGGTATAGTCATACGGAACTGAAATCGAAATTCGAAGAGGTCGATTTGCGTGTTGAGGGAGTGAAGAATTTCAACGCGCTTGGTATACCGGGCTGGTACGTGAACAACACTCTTTTGAAAGGTACTTCGCTTGGGGCGAATAAGGTAAGATTGTTCGATTCATGTGTGCCTTTTATGCGTGTGATGGAAAGGGTCGTACCGTTACCGGGATTGTCGGTGATCGGCGTAGGAGTAAAGGAATAATGGCCGTGTCAGTCTTTTTTCAGAGTTATCGGACACGTTCAAAGGGGTCAAGGAGTGAACACAACAGTGTCGAAAAAGTTATCGATTGTGATTCCGCTTTTCAATGAAGAGGCAACGCTTCGCATGATCGTTGAGGCAGTTCTAGCTTCGGATATTGGTGATATTGAGAAAGAGCTGGTCATCGTAAACGATTGTTCCACTGACGGCAGCGGGGAAATCCTTGATGGACTCGTTGATGAGCATTCGTGTGTGACTGCATATCATCATGAAAAGAACAGGGGCAAAGGGGCCGCACTGCGAACGGGATTCGAGCATTGTACGGGCGATTGGGTCATCATTCAGGATGCCGATCTTGAGTATGATCCCAATGAGTATCCGATTCTTCTGGCACCGATACTTGAGGGTAAAGCGGACGTGGTGTACGGTTCGCGGTTTCTTTCACACAATGCGCGCCGGGTCGTTTATTTCTGGCATGCAGTCGGGAATCACTTTTTGACCTTTCTTTCGAATGTGTTCAGTAATATCAACTTGAGCGATATGGAAACGTGTTACAAGATATTTTCACGCGAGATACTTTCGGGAATAACGATCGAAGAAGATCGATTCGGATTCGAGCCCGAGATAACTGCGAAAGTCGCGAAGACGAAGTGCCGCATCTATGAGGTCGGTATCTCTTATTATGGCCGTACTTACAAGGAAGGTAAGAAAATTGGCTGGAAAGACGGTGTGCACGCGTTCTGGTGCATTATCAAGTACAACGTGTTCCGATAGAGGTTGATTGGTATTGCGCTCCGTGGTCTTGTTTGTTCGGTCGAAACGGAGTAGGATCGATATGAGGCTTCTCGGTCGGCCTTATTTTGAGGAGTGCAAAGCGCTACCATGATGCTGAGTCGCCGTACATTTCTAAGGAACAGCGCGGGAGCGGCAGTTTTGGCAGCTTTGCCAGCAGTAGCGCTCGCTCAGGATCTTGAAGAAGGGCTTCGCGCGGAATGAATGCCCAAGGCCAAGGCAGATTCAATGATATTGATTTGGCTGGCCGGAGGGATTGCCCAGTCGGATACCTGGGATGCGAAACGATTCACGCCGTTCGAGAAGGGTATGGACCGGTGAACAGACCGAATTCGGAGGAGACCATCGACCGGATGCAGTCGACTTCGCGCTACACCTGGTCGATCCTACGCATCCGCTTTTTTCGCGAACGAAGGTGAATCGAATCTGGAACCGATATCTAGGGCGGGGAATCAGTGAGCCGCGAAACGATTTTCGGTTCGACATACTTCCTAACCATCTCGAGCTTTGGACGTGGCTTGCGAATGACTTTGCGCGCAATGAATATGATATCAAGTGGGTCGTTCGCCGGATTATCACGAGTGCTGCTTATCAGCGGGGATATTATGCGAAAATGGAGGACGCGTCGCTGCGAACGAACAATACAGACAGGCACTATCGGTCGCCTGCGCTTCGGCGAATGACGGCGGAGCAGTTCGTGGACAGTGCGCGCAAAGTACTGGGCATCCCATATGAAGCCGAGTACCGCTCTTATCGCGAGACGCTGATCTCCCCTCTCCAGCAGTCTCTGGGCCGCAAGGCGCGGAGTCAGGTAATTACTACCCGTTCGCATGATGCCGGCGTTGTGCAGGCACTTGAGATCATCAACGGCGAATCGCTCAACTCACTTATTTACGAAAGTGAATATGTTCAAAAGGAGTCGAAAAAGCTGTCCACGCCGGAAGGTGTTGAGGAGATAATCAGCGATCTTTATTGGGAAAGTCATAGCAGATCGGCGACCCGGAATGAAATTGTATCTGTGCAGGAATATGTATCGACTCTGCTGAGGGAGGGCGATGTGGGTTTGGACCGAATTCTCGGAGACCTCTACTGGGCACATCTGATGAGCCCCTATTTTCTATTTGTCCTGTAACGCGGTATACTTCTTTTGATGTCCGTTTTCTAACCTTCAGACAAGGGAGTCCATCGATGAGAAGAGTTTTCTTCGTTATATGCGCGCTCGTTGCAGCCTCGCTTTATCCGGGGTGCAGTCGAAATGTGACGCCGCCTCAGTCAGAGATTGATCGCGTGGTGGTCATACATCTGGATACTACGCGTGTGGATGATATCGGGAGCTATTCCGGGCTGGTTGATACGCCGAATATCGATGCGCTTGCGGCTGAAGGAATGCGGTATACGAATTCAATCACCGTTGTGCCGAAGACTTCTCCGAGTATCGCAAATTTTTTTACGGGGTCGTATGCGCGGAACAACGGCGTATATTTGATTGGGCACGCCTTGTCGCGGAAACGGTGGACGGTGGCAGAAGCGCTGCAGGACAGTGGATACAGGACCGTGGGTTATACTGCGAACATGACGGTCTCAGATCTTGGACAGGTGACGGCGAAATCCAATAATAAGAAGAAGCTGAAGAAGGTACGAAAGCTCCATTTCGGTCAAGGATTTGATGAGTTTCACTCTTTTCCTCCGCTGACGGACACACCTCGAGGGACGGTTGAACAGATCATCGCGGCTTCGATGGACTATGTGGACGACAACACGGATTCGAAGTTTTTTATGTGGATGCTTCTTGTTGAGCCGCACGGCCCGTATACACCTCTCCCACCCTATGACACGATGTACGCGGAAGGTCGAGAACTGATCGTTTCGTCGAAGGATGTCTACGTGAATGGGCCTGATGATCCGGTCGATCCGACGGACGGAGATGACGGCCACGAGAAATCAGTCACGGGAATTTCGTATGTTGACGGCGAGAACGATTCTGACTTTTATGTGTCGCGGCACATGGGCGAGGTTTCTTATGCGGATTTCTGGATCGGAAAGCTCATCGATCAGATTAAGGAGCTTCCGGGGAAAACACTGTTTATCGTTACGGCGGACCACGGCGAAAGTTTCGGAGACGTGGATTACTGGTTCGATCACGGCAGCAACGTCCGGTACCCTTGTGTGAATGTGCCGCTGATCATCAGTTGTGACGGGGTGATTCCGGCTGGTGTGAGTGACGCGCTTGTCGCGAATATTGATCTGGCACCGACCATTCTGGACTTGTTGAATGTGGAGGACGAGGACTTTTCGTCGGACGGGCAATCGCTAGTTCCTACGTTTACGGAGAAGGGTCCCTGGCCTGATCGGATGATACCTACGCTTTCGACTCGAAAATGGCGGGGAGTTCGGAGCCAACAATACAGTTTCCAGTGTGTGTATGATGAGGAAACGCAGGCGACACGGTCGCTGAGCTTGTTTGACATCAAGGCTGATCCGAAAGAGCAGAACAATCTCTTTGGCTCGAATGTACCGGTGTTTCAAACCCATCTGGATTTCTTCGAACAATGGAACAATAATCCGGATATTCATCGTGTTGAGGAGATTGACTTTCGGGATGACGAAGAGATGCAGGAGAGGCTAAGGTCTTTGGGCTACGGTGGCAACTAGTGCTGTCCACGGTCAGAATGTAGTTTTGGCTCAATTATGACGATATACAGACGAGCAATCGTGTAGTGAGGCGGCAAAGCGATATCAGGAAGAGGTAGTATATGGCGATATTTTTGGTAACGGGAGGGGCCGGATTTATAGGGTCGAATGTCGCTCGTTCGCTTGTTGGCCTGGGTCATTCGGTACGTGTGCTCGACAATCTGTATACCGGTTTCGAGAAGAATCTTGAAGACGTACAGGCTGACGTAGATTTCGTGAATGGGAGTATTTTGAATTCGAACTTGCTGGCCAGCTCGATGGCAGGTGTTGATTATTGTCTTCATCTTGCCGCGATACCTTCAGTACCTCGATCCATCAACAATCCTATCGCGTCGAACGAGGCCAATGTAGAAGGCTCTGTGCGCGTGTATCTTGCGGCGCGCGACGCTGGCATCAAGCGAGTTGTCAGCTCGTCTTCGTCATCAGTATATGGAAACAATACTGTTTTTCCAGCCACGGAAGAGATACCGCTTTCCCCGATATCGCCTTACGCGGTATCGAAAATGGCGGCGGAACATTACGCGGAAGTATTCTCTAACTTGTACGATATCGATATTGTCCGTCTTCGCTACTTCAACGTGTTTGGGCCGTACCAGAATCCAAAGTCAGAGTATTCGGCGGTGATTCCGAAATTCATCCATCTGCTGCTTCAAGGGGAACGACCTGTCATACACGGGGACGGATCTCAGAGTCGTGATTTTACATTTATCGAGAACGTCGTGAAGGCGAATATAGGTGCCTGCGATCCTGAAGAGCCGATCGCCGGGGCGTACAACATCGCATATGGAGCGAGTACATCGGTTCTGGAGCTCGCTACTGAACTTTGTTCGCTGCTGGATGTTCCTCCCGAATTCGATTTCGAGCCGGGTCGTACGGGAGATGTCCCTCGTTCGCTGGCTTCGATTAAAAAGGCGAAAGAGACGTTTGGGTTCGATCCAGCTGTAGACCTTCAAGAGGGATTGAGAAGAACGGTGGAGTGGTATAGGGAAAATATATGATAAACTACAAGCAGATATTGTCAACAGAGCTATAGATATGCAGAAAATAAATGCGGACTTCGTAGTACCCTTTATAGATGCGACGCAAAGCACATTTGAAATGATGTTGAATCTGAAGCTCAAGCAGAAAGAAGCGTACGTCAAGAAGAACTATGTCATGTTTGGGGATATTTCGGGTTTCATAGGGGTATCGGGGAACGTATGCGGCTTCGTGTCTGTAAGCCTTCCTACGTCATTCGCGCTCGGATGTATTCGAAGCCTGATAGGGGAAGAGGAAGGCGCTTTTCTGAGCGATATGGTGGTTCATGAGGGTGTCGGCGAGCTGATCAATATGATTGCAGGTGGTGCAAAAACCACGCTTTCAGTTTCTCTCTGCCAACGATTATTTCAGGTAAGGGACACGAAATATATCGTAAAGAGGGTACCTGCAACACATCCATTCTCTTCGAGTCCGAGCCGGGAAAAGAGTTAGTCCTGGACGCATGCGTCCAGGTCGATTAGAGTAGTTCAGCAATTTGCACGGCGTTGTATGCGGCACCTTTGAGCAGGTTGTCGGAAACGATCCACATATTCAGCGCTGAGGGATGGGACAGGTCTTCGCGAATTCGCCCCACGAATGTGTCGCCCTTTCCGTGTGCGTCCAATGCCAAGGGGTATACTTGGTTCGCTGGATCGTCCTGCACGATTACACCATCGGCTGCGCCGAGTATTTCGCGGGCTTGATCGGCGCTCAGTTTCGTCTCAGTCTCTACGTTGACCGATTCGCTGTGTCCGGTATGGACAGGGACCCGGACAGTTGTAGCCGTAACGCGGATACTGTCGTCCCCCATGATCTTCATGGTCTCGTTGACCATCTTCATTTCTTCGGAGCTGTATCCGTTGTCTTCGAATGCATCGCTTCCGGGAATCTGCGGAATGCAGTTGAACGCGATGGGATGCGGGAAAATTTTGCACTCAGGGGTGCGATCTTCCAGAATGGCCCGGGTCTGATCTTCCATTTCTTTTAGCGCATTGACTCCGGCTCCGGATACTGCCTGATAGGTCGACACGACGACACGCTTGATTGTGGCTGCTTTGTGCAGGGGTTGCAGCACGACGACCATCTGGATGGTTGAACAGTTTGGATTCGCGATGATCCCTTCGTGCCACTTCACATCGTCCGGATTGACTTCGGGTACCACGAGAGGCACTTTCGGGTCCATGCGCCACGCGCTAGAGTTGTCGATGACTACACAGCCGTCTTTCGCTGCGAAGGGCGCATAGGTTTTGCTTGTTCCGCCGCCGGCACTGAACAGCGCAATGTCGACCCCTTTGAACGAATCTTCACCAAGCACTTCGACTTCGACTTCTTCGCCCTTGAACGTCAGCTTCTTGCCCTTTGATCGCGGTGACGCGAGCAGTTTGATGTCTTTCACCGGAAAATCGCGATCTTCCAGGGTACGCATGATCTGTCGGCCGACGAGGCCGGTCGCGCCTGCTACGGCGACTACTTTCTGAGACATAACGTCTGTTGACACCTTTGGGAATATACTTGTCGTTTACACAAAACAAGGGCCGACGTGAATTTGTCGGCCCTCGGCAGGTTGTATGCTTAAAACTAAATGAATCGTTTCAGTGAATCGAACCTACCGGAGTCAGGCTGTAGCGGATGTGATTGCGTCTGCCAGGTCGGCCTTGGGCGTAATCCCTACGAAGCGCTTGGCTTCTTCGCCGTCTTTCAGGAGGAGCAGGGTAGGGATACTGGAAACGTTAAAGCGCGCAGCGAGATCGGCTTCGCTGTCGATATCTACTTTACCGATAGTTGCTTTGCCGTCGAATTCGGTGACCAACTCGTCGATCACTGGGATAATCATTTTGCAGGGTCCACACCATTCAGCCCAGAAATCGATCAGGGTAACCCCTTCTTTAACGGTATCTTCAAAATTGGCGGACGTGATTTCCGTAGCGTTGCTCATGAATCGGTCTCCCGGAGTGTTGTCGTGTATCGGCTATGAGTACAACAAGCCATGCATATTATTGAGAGGCGAGTATACCTGAAACGGCTGTGTGAGACCAGTATTTGAGCGGATCTCTTCTATTCAGAGGTCTTGTGTTGAGGATATTTGTTTGGCATAACTCCATTAGTTACACTGGTTCATGGTGAATCGCCTTGGCCTTCCCTACTCTTTATCCAGTCAGCATCGAAGGCGACGTGATTAATTGCAGCACCGGTTTTTGTAGCACCTTCCTTGATCACGTGGGAATAGGTGACGTGAACTGTGCCGTCCTTCGATTGAATCGCCATTGGATATGAAAAAGAGGCTATTCGGTCTGTATCAGCCGCGTCAAGATAGCGTTTCCAGGGCCAGGTTTCACCTTCATCTTCGGAGAGTGCGACTGCGAGCTGGTGGCGTCCGCGTTCGGTATCGTTGAACACCATGATCCATCGATGGTCTGAGAGTGTAATCATGGCGAGGCTGCTGCCGGGATTAGGGATGTCTGTATCTTTTGTGACTGACCAGGACTCGCCGTCGTCCATCGATATACTGAGCATTACGCGGTTCGGGGCTGCTCCGCTGTCTCGACAATAGGCGAGGATGTCTCCGTTTTGTCGGCGTGCCAGCGCGGGCTGTATGGGCGCGAGGCCTACAATAGCTTTGCTCGCGCGCCAGGTTGCGCCGAGGTCATCGGAAATGGCGACCAGTGAAATATTGAATCCATCGGAGTACAGCGGTAGCAGAATCCGACCGGAAGGGAGGGTCAAGGGGCGTGTACGACCCATCCAGCCTTTCTGTCGTTTGTGCGGATCGGTGGCAGCGTCAGCCAGCAACTTCGAGTATTTCGGCGCGTATTCCGCCCACATGCCTTCGTCAAGATCCGTCTGCTTAATCCCGTCGCGAATCTGCTGCGGTAAATCGTCTCCGGGTTTGAGAATGATAATGTCCTGCCAAGTCCAGTCGGGTGCGCCAGTCCCTATGGGGTGATCTGCGCGTCGATACTTCAGGATCGAGTTTTCCCAGCGGTTCGAATGCGGAACGATCCAGAACAGAAACAGGCGCTCTTGCGCATCGAGGTAAAGCACCGGGTTGCAGTCCGGAATGTCGGGCGTGTCCGCCATCTGGAAAGGAGTCTCCCACTTCGACGTTCCTTTTTTCAGTCGCGAGCCCATGATCTGTACATCGTCTGCGGATCGCTCACCGGAGCCGTAGAACCATGCGGCGATCAGGTCGCCGTTCGGCAGTTCTTCGATGGTGCTGCTGTGGACGTGTTTGCCTTGCAGCGGGAAAATTAACTCGGCAGTGAGTTGTGCATCGCCACGCGTAACACTGGAGAGCGAGAGTAACAGGATTGTCATTGGTCTGATGCAGCTTCGTTTCATTTCGACTCCTTTTGTGACCTGATCGAATTGACTATGTATCGCCGAGGGACTCTTGGATACGCGCCAGGATAACGTCGCTTATTCGTGAATCCACACCGAGGGGCTCAGTGACGCGATACGGGATCAGGGGGAACAGGGCGGCGGCTTTCTCCGCCAGTTGGGGAATGTCTTGTGTGCTGTGGCGGCCGGGTGCGAGAAAATAGGGGTGGATGACGATTTCTTTTGCGCCTTGATCGACGCAGGAGGCGAAGGCGTCCATGAGTGTCGGGTCCGCGAGTTCCATGTGCGCCTGTTCAACGATTGGGATACCTGATGTTTTCTTGAACGCACGAACGACTTCGAGGAGCATGTCGTTTGCGGTGGATTGGCGCGAACCGTGGTCGACGAGGATGATGCCGATGGTTTCCGGGATCTCCCCCATGCTATTTCTTCTTTTTCTTTCGCGGTGGGCGATAGATGTGAGTCGAGGAGCCGTGGACGAGTTCGGCGGATTCCATGATAGTCTCGTTCAGGGTCGGGTGGGGATGGATGGTGAGGGCGAGATCTGCGGCACTGGCACCCATTTCGATTGCCAGCGCGCCTTCAGCGATGAGTTCACCCGCGCCCGCGCCTACCACGCCCATGCCGAGGACTTCGTCCGTTTCGGGATCGACGATGAGTTTGGTTAGGCCGTCATTTCGATTTATGGTCGTCGCGCGCCCGGACACCGCCCACGGGAATTTTCCAACGGTAACTTCCCGACCTTGTTCTTTGGCTTCGGTTTCGGTGATGCCGACCCATGCGACTTCTGGGTCTGTGAAGACTACGGCGGGAATGCAGCGGACATCGAAGGCGGATTTTTTGCCAGCGATGACTTCTGCCGCGACGCGACCTTCGGCGTTACCTTTGTGGGCGAGCATGGGCTGCCCGACGAGGTCTCCGATGGCGAAGATGTGGGGCTCGGCGGTGCGCATCTGGGCGTCTATTTCTACGAAGCCCTGTTCGGTTTCTACGACGTCGGTGTTTTCGAGACCGATACCGCTGGAGTTGGGTTTGCGTCCGACGCTCATGAGGACTTTCTCGAAGGTTTGCGTCTTCTTTTTGATTGTCGGGCCGGACCAGGTGACTTTGATGCCTGTTTTGGTTTCCTGTACTTTTTCGATGCTGGCGTTGAGGTGGATCTTGTCGCAGATTTGTTTCATGCGGC
>DTSJ01000042.1 GCA_012965445.1 Candidatus Hydrogenedentota bacterium | reverse complement strand
GGCGATGAGGAACTCCTGGGTCTGCATGCCCACGCGGATCATGATGCTGTAGTCTTGAACGAACAACGATATTCCGTTGTACTGCTGCCGCCTATGACCGCGATCCGGTCGAGTACTTACGCACTGCTCCAGGACTTTGCGATGAGCGGCGGTCGATTGCTGGTTGTGGGAACGGTTCCACATCTTCTGGACGGTACTCCAAACACTGAATTCCAGCAATTTTTTGATCAGAACGCAACCCATGTCACGGACGGGGTAGACCTCTTTGATTACAACAAAGCGATTGACTCGCTTGTGCAGTGGGACTGCCGTACGGTCGCTGCGACCACAGCATCTGGAGAAGTCCCACAAGGACTGATTGCGAATCGACGCATCTGGGAAGATGCAGAGATTCTTCATCTCGTGCATGTGCATACGGAACGGCAAACGATGGAGATTCAGTTTACGCCGGAAGTAACAGGGCATGTGGAGGAATGGGAATACCAAAGCGGATCGATGACCCCGATCTGTGGGTGTTCAACGGGTGAGGAATTTCGAGTCGAAGGCGCCTGGGAACCTCAGGAAGCGCGAACATACCTGTTCTTGCCTGAGTCCCTGGAAGAGACTACGGCAGTCGCTTCCTGTGTTGAGATAGAACGGGTCGTGGAGCCGACGTGGACTGGTACCCGGATGGACGGCAACACCGTTGCGCTTCGGGATTGCCGATTTCCGGGTCATGCCTGGAGCAAACTGTCATCAGCGAGGACTTTGCTAAGGGAACGACTGGAGTCGACGCCGGAGGGGGTCATTGGCGCGTTGGAATGGGACATTTTTGTGCCGATGCAGGAACTGAACTGTACTCGCTGGACGGTGACGCTAATTTGTCCGGAGGGAGGGAGGGTTTCATGTAACGGGGCTGCCTTGGAGGTTGAGAAGGACCCGGCGATGCCTCACCCCGGTTTGGAAACCTATCTTTTACCGGAATATATTTCACAGTCGGGCCGAATCGTTGTGGAAGGGAAGTGGCACTCGGCGGATCAAATCGAAGTTCCGATACTTGCCGGAGATTTTTCTCTGGTAAATGGTGTTTTCACGGATGCGGACGAGACAATTCCCGTCGGTCTATGGTCGGAGATCGGTTTGGAGTCGTATGGAGGCCGCGTCACGTATCAGGCCAGAGTCGAGGGCGATGCGCGTTCGGATGATGCTCCAATCATTCTTGAACTGGATGGACTGCGCTCTCCTGCTGAGGTACGGGTAAACGGACAGGTAGTAGATCACGTTCTTTGGAAGCCCTATCGCTGCGATATTCGACCATTTTGGGACGCGGAGCGGCTGAATATTGAAGTCGAGGTTGCAGGAAGCTGGTACAATGCGCTGCATCCGGCGGAGTCCCCCATCGAGCAGGGGCTTGAGCTGGAACCTTTGATACGAGTCTACGCTAGGAAGCAAGGGAATGCAGTAGATCGAAGGGACATACTGGAGGATTCGGAATAGTATGAAGATAGTCGTCGCGCCGGATTCGTTTAAGGAAAGCTTATCTGCTGAACTTGTTGCCCGGAGCATCGTTGAAGGACTTCGCACGGTGTGGAGTGACGCGGAGTATGTCGAGCTACCTTTGGCCGATGGTGGTGAGGGAACGGTCAAGACGTTGACGGAGGCGGTACACGGCGAGATGGTCGAGTGCGGAGTGCATGATCCGTTGATGAGACCGATCAGGGCAGAGTATGGCCTTACAGATGACGGACGCACGGCGGTGATCGAGGTGGCCTCAGCGTCGGGGCTTTCGCTGCTCGCTCCTGACGAGCGTGATCCTTGTACGGCAACTTCGTTTGGTACCGGCGAGCTGATCGCACATGCGCTGGATAAGGGAGTCCGGAATTTCGTCATTGGGCTCGGTGGGAGCGCGACGAATGACGGGGGTGTCGGGATTGCGCAGGCTTTGCGATACCGGTTTCTTGATGAACGGGGGGAGTCTCTTGGTTCCGGTGGGATTGCATTGAAGGGACTCACTGGAATTGATAACGGGAATCTCCATCCGGCGCTTCCGGACGCGACGTTTCAGGTCGCCTGCGATGTGAACATACCTATGTGCGGAATTGACGGCTCGTCTCTGAATTATAGTGCTCAGAAAGGCGCGAATCGCGAGCAGGCAGAGGCCTTGGAAAGTGCGCTTAGGAATTATTCTCGTGTGCTGGACGCGTACGCTGGTCGGGGAGTGTCTGAGGAGAGGGGGGCGGGTGCTGCGGGCGGGATTGGCGCGGGGTTACTTGCGTTTACATCTGCGACGCTGTCGCCGGGATTTGATTTGATTGCGCAAGCGTGCGATCTTGAGGATCACATTAGGGGATGCGATTTGGTGATTACGGGCGAGGGGCGAATGGATGTACAGACGGAACAGGGGAAGGTGCCAAGTGGTGTAGCGCGCCTTGCTCAGAAACACGGCAAGAGGGTGATCGCATTCTGTGGAACGCTTGACGCTTCGGGGGGTGATGCGGCGGCGCGCTTTGCGGCTATCATCGCCATCGATTCGCTGGCCAGGGACGAGGCTGACGGGATGGAAAATGCGGCGCGTTATCTTGCTCAGGTGGCGGCATCATTTGCGCGTGATTGGACGTGAGTGCTAGACTAGCCGCATGAGTTCTGACATTTACAGGAACGCGCAGCAGGGGCAGATGGGACGTGTGTTTCCTGATATTCTGGCGAACCGACAGCTGCTGATCGATCTTGTGTGGAAGGACATTCGTGTTCGGTACCGGTATGCGGCGATGGGCTTTTTATGGGCGGTACTTGAGCCGTTGCTGATGATGCTGATTCTGACGTTTGTTTTCTCGTTTGTCTTTCAGATTGAATTTCGGAGCAGCGAGGGGGTTATGACGGCGCGGGAGTCGGCTGTATTCATTCTGAGTGGTCTTATCGCGTGGCAGTTTTTCTCGATCGGTGTATCTACGGCGACGACTTCGCTGGTTGATAACCGAACGCTGATCTCGAAGGTGAATTTCCCACGGGAGATCATTCCGATTTCGAGTATTGGCGTGGCGTTGGTGAACCTGGTGACTGGAGCCCTATTGTTGATCATCATTTATGTTGTGCTGATTGGAAGTATTCCTCCGCTTACGACTCTGTTGATACCGATACTTTTTGTATTTCAGTGCCTGCTGGTTGTCGGGCTGGGTCTGTTTTTTTCCTGTCACAACGCGCAGTTCAGGGACATCACGTATATGGTCAACGCACTATTGCTATTCGGATTTTACGCGACTCCCGTGATTTACAGTGCGAATTTCGTGCTGGCCCGCTTGACGGATCGCGGGTTGGAACATCTGTATCCTCTATTGTTTATCAATCCGATGGCAGGGTATATCACGTCGTATCGTGCGCTTCTTTTTGAAGGGGAGGTGCCTTCGTTGAACCTGGTCGCTTGGCCGATAATCTGTACTATCATCGTTTTTTTCTTAGGACTCAAGGTGTTCCGGTCGCAGTCCCCCACAATTTCGGATAAATTGTAATGGGTGATCCTGTTATACAGGTCGATCACATCAGCAAAGAGTATCGCGCTGAGCGCGGCGGTCGTGTTTTGCTGGGCAAGCGGGGCATGTCCGATTGGATTCGGGGAAAGCGATCCGAAAAGATTACAGTGTTGGATGATATTCATTTTGATGTAGATGAAGGGGATTCTTTCGGTATCATCGGCGCGAACGGTTCGGGGAAAAGTACGCTTCTGAAAATCATTTCGGGGGTGACGGTGCCGACAACCGGAGACGTTTCGGTGCGAGGCAGGGTGGCTTCGCTGCTGGAGCTGGGCGCGGGATTTCATCCGATGCTGACGGGACGGGAGAACATATATTTGAACGCTGGATTACTGGGGATGTCGCACGAGGAAGTAGACTTGGTGTTTGACGACATTGTTAATTTCTCCGGTATTGGGCAGTTTATCGAGCAATCGGTAGATACCTATTCGAGCGGGATGTTTGTGCGACTTGGTTTTGCGGTGGCGGCGTTTACTGATCCAGATATTTTTTTGATCGACGAAGTGCTGGCGGTGGGCGATGAAGCGTTTCAGAGGAAGTGCAGGACTCGTATCGGGGAGTTGATCGAGCAGAAGAAAACGATACTGTTCGTTTCGCATGATCTGGATTTGGTGAACTCGCTATGCCAGAAAGTTTTGCTTCTGGACAAGGGTAAGATGCTGCTTCAGGATTTTTCGAGCAAGGTAATCGATCATTATCTGCATCAGATCGTGGACGACGAAATTCCTGAAGACACGAGTCAGCCAACTTATACGGTTGAGACCGGAAAGCTTCGGGCTACTTTCAATCAGGGTCAGATCAGACTTTCTTATAACGGTGAGCAAATTACGCATGCGCTTCAAGTGTATGCTTCGACACTGATTCATCGGCTCTGGAGCGACAGTAATAAGCTGCGCTGGGATTCGGCTGAGGAGGAGAACGGTCGGTATCGGTTTACCGGAATTTCGCGACGGTTTCCGTATACGCTAATCTGGGAAATGGAAGCGCTTGAGAAGGACGGCATCGCGATGACGCTCTGGATAGAGACGAGCAGCGATCTGTCGGTGCAGGAGTTTCATACATCGGTGTGTCTCTCGACGGAGTACACGCACTGGGAGACGGACCACGAGTCTGAGGATTTTCCGCCTCTTGAGCCGAGCCTTCTCGACTGGGCTCATTTGAATGAGAATTATGCGCCGGGCCGGAAATTGGTGGCGACAAGCGATACGCTTCCGACGGTGCGCTTCGAGTCGGATATGGAAGACAATCCAATTCGGATGACTCCTATCAACGCGGATTATTACGAGAACGCGCGCGTATTGCAGGCCCTGCGCCCTGGTGAGGAGGGACATATTCATCTTCCCAAGGGACGGCATCTGTATTTTTCGGGTACGATTCGGGTCGGAGACGCGGCAGGTTCAAAGAAATAGATTGAATTATTCGCGCTGGGCAATTGTTTTCATTCAGCGGGTATCATTGCCCGCATATCCCGAATCTGGTATCCTTAACAGGCTGCGACTTGCAGCGCGACTGACGTTCAGCAGAGAAGATATACGATGTCCACCGAAGTAGCCGAATCCAGACCGAATTCCCTAGGAAGTCCTTATGCGAAGACCCGGAAACGGGTACTTTCGCGTCGGGGTGTGCTCTGGCTTGGGCAGACCTGTAATCTTCGGTGCTATTTCTGCTATTTCCTGAACCGTATCGACGATGCGAGTCACCCGGAACATCCTTTTATGACGCTTCAGAAGGCGAAGGAAATTTGCCACACGCTCCGGTATTACTACGGAGACACAGCAATTGATATTCAGGGCGGAGAACCAACGATTCATCCTGAAATTCATGAGTTGATCAGCTACTGCAATGAAATCGGCCTCTACCCCACTTTGATTACGAATGGGTTGGCGCTGGCGAGTATTGACAAGCTGGCGAAGTTCAAGGGGTCGGGCGTTCGCGATTTTCTGGTCAGTCTGCACGGCATCGGGGACATTCACGACGAAGTCGTATGCCGTAAGGGCGCTTATGTGAAGATTATTCAGGCAATCGAGAACATGCGCGAGCTGGATGTGCCTTTCAGATTCAACTGCACAATGTCGAAGCCGGTTGTTCCGTTGTTGCCGGAGATCGCTCAGAAGGCGATTGACTACGGCGCGAACGCGGTGAATTTTATCGCCTTCAATCCTTTTGAAGATCAGGAGACTGGGATACGGACGCACGATAACGTGGCGACATACGGGGACATCAAGAAATCACTTGCGGTGGCGATGGATATGCTTGAGGAAGCGGAGATCGAGTGCAACGTGAGGTATCTTCCTCTCTGTATCGCGGAGGAAAAGCATCGGAAGAATCTCTACAACTTTCAACAACTTCCGTATGACCATCATGAGTGGAATTATGAGAGCTGGATGTGGACGGGTATGCAGCCGCAGCGAATGAAACCTTCGGAATTGAATCGCCCATACAAATTGGGGCGGCTCGCACGGCGACTTTATCGCGCGGACGCGAACACGCTGTTGAAAATCGAGCTGGATCGTCCGGTCAAGGCGAAGCTGTTCTATTTTGGGCAACGGCTAATTGCTGCGGCAGGATCGATTGTGCTTGGACGTGCATACTGGTATCGGCGCGAGGCGAAGCTGCGTGCTATTCAGGATTTGCAGTACGAGCACCATGAAAAGTGTCAGCAATGCGCGCTCCGGAATATCTGCGACGGGTTTCACGGGGACTATGCGAAATTTTACGGCACGGATGAAGCTGATCCTGTCACAACAGGATCAGTAATCGAAGATCCGTTATACTATATTAAGGAACAGGACAAAATCGTCGAGGACGAGGACAAGAGCTGGGCGCTATAACGATATGTGCCTGGCCCGTTTTGGAGAGTATTGATGGCCGTAGTACCTGAGACCGCCCCCGTCGAGCGGCATGACTACCCGAAGACGAAAAAGCGCACGCTGAACCGTCGAGGCGTGTTGTGGCTTGGGCAGACGTGTAATCTTCGGTGCTATTTTTGCTACTTCCTTAATCGAATCGCGGATACTGAGCATCCCGAGCATGCGTTTATGACGCTTGAGAAGGCGAAAGCGATCTGCCACACGCTGCGTTATACCTACGGGAATACGGCGATTGATATACAGGGCGGCGAACCGACGATTCTCCCGGATATTCTGGAACTGATTCTGTACTGCAATGAGATTGGCCTCTACCCCACTCTGATTACGAACGGGCTGGTGCTGGCGAAGAAGGAGAAGCTGCAGGAATTCAAGGATGCAGGAATTCGCGATTTCCTGGTGAGTCTGCACGGTATCGGTGATGTTCATGATGAGGTGGTGTGCCGCAAGGGGGCCTACGTCAAGATTATTCAGGCGATTGAAAATATGGTGGAGTTGGGAGTTCCTTTCCGTTTCAACTGCACGATGTCGAGCCCGGTCATTTCGCTGCTCCCTGAAATCGCGCAGAAGGCTATTGATTATGGCGCGAACGCGGTAAATTTTATCGCGTTTAATCCTTTTGAAGATCAGGAAACGGGAATACGGACACACGACAATGTCGCGAAGTATTCTGATATAAAGCCGATGTTGAGCGAAGCGATGGACAAACTGGAAGATGCGGGGATCGAATGCAATGTGCGGTACATGCCGCTGTGTGTTGTTGACGAAAAATACCGGAAAAATTTTTACAACTTTCAACAACTGCCTTATGACCATCATGAATGGGATTACAACAGCTGGAACTGGACGGGACTTCAGCCGCAGCGCATGAATCCGGAGAAACTGGTACCTGCGTTTTTGATCGGACCCTTTGCGCGCGAGATTCAGTATCGGTATCCAGGCGTGACGCGGCGGTATTATGAGCATCCGATTTTGGGTAAGGTCGGATTGACGGTTCAGCATGTACTCGCAAAGATCGCGCATGGCGTGATGGGCAAGCATCGATTCTACCGTGAAGAAGGCGCGATTCGGGCGAATCACGATGCTGGATATGAGCATGTAGGGCCGTGCGCACAGTGTTCGACGAAGTCGATATGCGATGGTTTTCACTGCGACTACACGGACTTGTTTGGCGAGGACGAGGCAGCGCCGATTTCGGGAAGCACACCGCGGGATGCATTGCACTACATTTCTGATCAGGAAAAAATTGTGGAACCCGAAGACGAATCCTGGGCGTTATAGGCGTTAGTCCGGTTCGCTTGAATTAGCCGATTTCCGATGCGCTGGAAATAATCTTTGGGACGAGGCCGTATTCGACGGCTTCTTCAGCGTTCATCCAAAAGTTACGATCTGAATCCTTCGCAACCTTCTCTACTGACTGCCCTGTTTCTTTGGCGATCAATTCGTTGAGGTGTTGTCGGATTTTCAGGATTTCCTGCGCTTCGATTCTAATGTCAGAGACTTGACCGCCAGCACCGCCGCTAGGCTGGTGAATGAGGTATCTGGTTCCCGGTAATGAATAGCGGCTCTCTTTTGGTGCGCCGAAGAATATGGGTACACCAATACTAGCAACCCATCCTGCCCCGATCGTGATAATGGGAGATTCGATAAACCTCATAATATCGCGGATGGCGAATCCGGAATCGACATGACCTCCGGGGGAACAGATAACGACTTTGATGGAATCGTGATTATCTGCATCGAGCGCGATGAGCTGTGAAATGACTTTCTGCGCCAGTTCCTGATCGACTTCGCCATTTACGAGTACGGTGCGGGCTTTGAGTATCAGCCCTCCCATACCTTCGTCTTTTTTCTCATCGTCCTTTTTTTCTTCGTGGTTCCACATACGGCGTATATCCCATCGCTTGGAAAAAGCGGTTGTTTTTCAATAAATATGGGTATATTGTGCCATTCAGGCCGTGTCTACTTCAAGATTTGGAGGATTCGGACCCAGGGATGGTAGTACACGACAGGAGCGAACGGGATTGCTTCGGTACGCGATTCATCGAATGTTATGTCGCGTATTTTACCTCCGGAAACCATGAATCGAACGAGAGCTGTATCGTCATCCGAAATATCTCCTACAGTAAAGAGTTCCTCTCCTTCCTGAGAGTCATCAACGGTAATTGTCATCGCTTCTTCAGCAGGATCGGATGCAACGCGTTTTTGCCACGTTCTAGGAATCGATACCGATGCCTGTGCGAAGATCCCTCCGATTGTTCCGTAGAATCGCACTTCATCGGGGCGACGACCAATGTAGTACACGAGCGAACCCGGCTCAAGCGATTCTGGAACCGTCTGCTCGATAACCTGATGCCAGAGGGGGCCCTTGTGATCTTCCCGAAGCAAGGGCCATGTCTTTAATCGGTCGTATAAGGAAAGGTCGCCGAGAATCGCACTGAAGAGATATGCCTTTTCATCCGCAGACAACTCTGTGGGCAGCATGACCTCTCCTGCTTCGAGTTTCATTTTCAACAGGGATAATGCGGAATCGCTTTCGCCCAGCGCAACATGGGCAACTTCGACAGCGAGCGAAACCTCTTCCTCAGAGAGCAGCGCGGCGGCATCCCGCATCTCAAGCAGGACCAATTCGACGTCGGCCTTCGATTCGCCGGAACGACCCTGCGCGATCCAGAACTGGACGGCAAGGGCGAATTCCTTGCTTGCCTTGTCGAGATTTCCCTGGCGAATAGATGCGCGCGCCTTCCACAAATAAATCTGATCTGTCTGATCAGGATAGATCGTCGCCAAGCAGGTCATGCGCTGATGCAGGCGTCCGTAATTCGCATTGCGGTAGTCAGCCGCAGCCGCTTCTGCGATGTTTCGGCTGTCCTGCTCGTGCATTGGAAACGCGACGAAAATATTGAGGGCGGCGAGAGCGAACACGGCTGCGCCTATCGACTTGGGCCAGAGAATTTCAACGGTTTCGAGCCGGTCTGGAAGTGCATAGCCCGCGGCAAGCCCTAAAAGAAAGGCATGGTACAGTCTCAGTTCGGATGGAAACAGAGTCCAATACAGCAGGGTTCCGACGATTGTAAGGACGAAAATGGATGCCAAATGCGAGTTCGGTTCGCGGGTGACGATTAGTTTGGCGACGATGCGCATGCACAGCCATATCAGCAACAGGCCTGCAGTAACTGCGAAAGGGGAAGCTGCACCGAAGTACGACTCAGACCAGAAGTAGGCATTTCCGCGAAGAAGGAACAGTTTTCCGCCGAGTACGGCAATGCAGAGGAACGTCGAAAAAAGTGATGCGGATCGCTGCGCATTCGAGATTCCAGAGAGGAATGTAAAATAGAGTCCCCACACTACACCGAGCATAAGAACGTAGATTCCTTCGGAAACGGAATAGGGACCGGCCATGGTGATGCCGCTCTCCAGCGCGTAGGCAGTCGGTATGAGGCCGAGGATTTTTGCGAAGGCGTTCAAAACGGAGAGAAGACTGATCGTTACCATCGTAGCCCACATCGTGTGTTCTGTCCAGCGTGCGTTCCGCGTGAACTGGGCGGTCACGATGAAGGTGATTGCGACCATGATAAATGCTTTGTCACCGCCGTCAAGGAGGGTCAGAATGAATGCCCCCAACATTGGCCACCAGTACTCCACGGGAATGCGAACCGGAATGGTTCTGAATCGCAGAATCCAAATCGTTGTGAGCAGACTGATAAGAACGCCTGTCAGGGTTCCGTCGATATACGGGATGTATTTGTAGACGTGAAGGGGCCATGCCAGAGCAAAGCCGCAGAGGAGGTAAGATGCCCATTTGGGCGGCGAATCCGTCATCAAGGATCCACCGGGGTCGAGGTGACGGTATCGATGGTCATCGCTCCGATTCGCCATTGGACGAAGATGAGAATCAGGGTGGCTGCGACGAACAGAATCACTGTTAGTCGTCTTTCGCGGGCATGCTGCTTGAGGATATCGATCATCTTCCTGGCACCGAGTCGCTATGGAGAAGGTTCACCGGAATCCATCGACGGACTGAGTTGATCAAGCATACTTCGTCGGCGGAAACGAAGTCGCCTTTTGTGATGATCCCTTCCTGGATCGACCCGTCATCGAGCAACTGGGCTCGATAGGTTCCCGCTAAAAGGCCCGACGGCACAGGCGGTGTCGTCCAGATTCCGTTTCGCTTAATCACAACATTTGCGCGCGTACTCTCCGTAATTTCACCTCGTGTGTTCCAGAGGACTACGTCGTCGGTCTCGGCTTTGTCGAGCGCAGAATCGTAGATGCTGCGATGAGTGGTCTTGTGATAGAGAAACACGTCATCCTGGTCGACGGGTTCACGGGCAAGCGTTATTGAGCAGGTATCGGTTGGAATGATTGGCGTAGTCTCAGTAGCCAAATTACCGTTTCGACTTAGCAGCAGGCGAACCTTCAAGGCATCTGATTCGATCCTGTCCGTGACCCCGGTCAAGGCCGCTCGTACCACAGACTCCTCAAATGCGAAACCGAAATACTCGGCGCTCTGATTCAAGCGTGTGAGATGCCGCTCCAAGAGAAAATAGTCGCCGTCCCACAGGAGTGATTCGAGAAGGTCGAACTGGGGTTTAGGACGACTCACAACCTCGGCTTTGAGCAGGCACTCCGCGTACTCGGCTTCGGATGAGGAATCCCAGGTGATCCCGGCACCGACGGAGTAGACCAGCTTTTCTTCTTCGACGTTTAGGGTGGCGGTGCGAATCGCGACGTTGAACTCTGCTTGATGATCAGGCCCCCAGTACCCGATTGCGCCGCAGTAGGCTCCCCGAGGTTGTGGTTCCAGTTCGCGGATGATTTGGGTAGTGCGGATCTTCGGAGCCCCGGTGATTGAGCCTGAAGGGAACAGCGCTTTGAAGACTTCCGGAATCTCCGCATGAGTTTCGGATGTGATCGTCGAGGTCATCTGCCACAGGGTGTCGAATTTTGCTGCGTTGAATCTGGACTCGACGCGGACGGTTCCTGTTTCGCTGATACGACCCATGTCATTGCGCACGAGATCGACGATCATGATATTTTCGGCGCGATCTTTTTGAGAGTTCGAGAGACGGTCACGTTGAGCGTGGTCGGAGGCAAGCGTCGGGCCACGCGCAATGGTGCCCTTCATCGGCATTGTAGTCAGGCGGGTTCCATCGAGTCTGAAGAATAACTCGGGGGAAGCGGACATGATGACGTGCGATCCCGTGTTGAGGTAGGTGCAGTAATCTGCACGTTGGGCATCGCAGAGCTGTCGAAACCATGCGTAGGGGCTGCCGCAGAAATCCGCGTACATTGGGAACGTGTAGTTTACCTGATAGGTGTCGCCGGCGGCGATATAGTTGCGAATTCGATCGATGGCGATGTCGAACTCACCTCTGCTCACGGATGGTGTCCATTGAGAAATATCTACTGCCTGGGCCGACGGCTCGGGCAGAGTCGACGCATAGTCCTTGTAGAGTCCAAACCACAACACTGGTTCCCGAGCGGGCGGGTGAGTCACCAGCGCACTGTCGAAGGCGGTGGCGGCTTCGTACGCGAGATAGCCTGCCGCATAAAGCGACTCGGACTGTACCCGCGCATTGATGGTCTCAATAAGACTCATTACTTCGGCTACTTCGTGCGTCGAGTACACGTCTATAGGATTATGGAAATAGCGATTTTCGCTTGTCGAAACAAGGCACATGTCTCCGACGACGGGTTCAGTTGGAGTATCTGTTGATGGGAAAGCACTGCGGAGCGTTTCGATTGCCTGGGTTACCATACGACCATTGTAATGGAATTCGGCGGGAATATTCAGCCGTCAATCGGAATATCGTACAAGCGACTTGCATTCTCGGTCATTGTGCGTGAAAATTCTTCGTAGGGCATATCGAGCAGCTGGGCGAGAAATTCTGCGGTATGCTTCACGTAGGCTGGTTCGCAGCGTTTTCCGCGGACGGCCTGCGGGGCAAGATACGGAGCGTCCGTCTCTACGAGGAGGCGTTCGAACGGGACCTCACTCGCCGCGATTCTCAGTTCCTCCGCCTTTGGAAAGGTTACGTTTCCCGCAAATGAAATATAGAATTCCCAGCCGCAGGCCCGCTCCACGAATTCAGGACTTCCGGCGAAACAGTGTATCACGCCTCCACTGAGTCGTTCGGCGTATTCGTCGAGAATGTTACAGAGATCTTCGGTAGATTCCCGGTTGTGGATGACCACAGGAAGCTCCAGTTCGACGGCAAGTTCGAGCTGTGTGCGAAAAGCAGATTCCTGAACAGGTTTGGGGGTTTCGTTGTACTTGAAATAGTCGAGTCCGATTTCGCCTATGGCGACGACGCGATCTGATTTCGCCATTTGTCGAAATTCTGTGCAGAGGTCTTTATCCACTGTTGCGGCATAGTATGGATGTACGCCGACGGACGCGTAGATTCGGTCACCAGTAATTTCGAGTGCCTGGCGGCTGGTGGGCAGGTCGTCGCCGATGACGACGACCCAATCGAGAATGTCGAGTGAACGTGCGATCACTTCGGCACGGTCGTCATCGAATTTTGCGTCCTGAAGGTGGCAATGGGAATCGACGAGGGACATCGAGACTATTTACGGCGACGGCGACGGCGGCGCTTTTTCGGACGACCTGCGTCGTTGGCTGGCTTCGCGGCATCGGTAGAAGAATCTTTCGTGTCTGCCTTCGCCTCAGCGGGCTTGCTGGATTCATTCGTGGCCCGATCTTTGAGTACTTCGGCTGCGTTTTCGGAGTCGGATTCCATCTTGTCACGAATTCCGGCCAGGTCTTCTTTGTTGGGGGCCTCTTTCGGCTTGGGTTTGCTGCGTGCGCGGCTGTATTGGTCGTTTTCGTAGCTGAGACAACACATCAAGCGCCCGCACTGACCGCTGATTTTGGTGGGATTGAGGGACAGGTTCTGCCTTTTTGCCATCTTCATGGAAATGGGCATGAAATCCTTCATCCAGGTCGTGCAGCAGAGTTCGCGACCGCAGGTACCGATTCCGCCGATAATTTTCGCTTCGTCGCGCACCTGAATATGACGCAATTCGATGCGCGCTTTGAATTCCTGTGCGAGGTCTTTGACGAGATCACGAAAATCGACGCGATCCTCGGCGGTGAAGTAGAAGATAACCTTTTTCCGGTCGAAGGAGTACTCGCATTCGACCAGTTTCATATCCATTTCGCGTTCTTTAATTTTCTCGATGCACATTCTGCGTGCGCGTCGCTCGTCGTCTTTAATTTGGGCCGAGGTCATCTCGTCGTGATGAGAAGCCTTGCGAACAATGACGTTCTGATACTTCATTTCGACTTCTTTGGTACATTCTTCCGGGGGAAGGACGCATTGCCCGTACTCGAGCCCGCGATCAGTTTTCACGACGCATTTATCACCGCGCCCAAGGGGCAGGTCGTTACTGATAAAATTAAACACGCGCAACGGTTTGCGCATCCGCACTTTGACTAACTGAGGCATTGCAAAACTCCCGGCTCGAGACCTAACGGGCGAGCACAAAAAAGAGGTCGCGAAAAACGCGTTCCTCGTTCAAAAAACGTTCAAGATACAGACGGGCTTTTTCGATGGCCCCGATTTTTGCCTGGGGATCATCGGTGTTCGCCTGTTCCAATAAACTCAATTGATCCTTGTTCAGCACCTGCGACGCGTCGCCTGTGGCTCCATAGACCATGACATCACGATACCACATCTCGAGCAGGTATAGAAATTCGAGTATATTTCTGCGGCTGAGAGCATCCACGAGCGCCATCTGTTCCTCTTTCATGCGCTCGCGATCTTCTTTGGAGACCTCTTTCACATCGACCGATGGGGCTTCTGATTTGACGTAGCCTTCGATGGCAGCTTTCTGTGTGGAGACGTAGCTGGCGAATTCTTCAGCTACAAAAAGCGGATCTTCGCCCCGCTGAAACTGCTCGATGATTTCAAAAACCATGGCGCGTTTGTCTGAATCGACAAGGTCGAGCGCACGGGACATCTGGCCCTGGGCAATGCCGGAAATGGCTTCGGCCAGGTCTGGCGCAATATCGCGCTCGCGCAGGACGAGATCTTTGACCGTATCTGGATGAAGCGAGCGGAACCGAATACGCTGGCACCGAGAGCGGATTGTAGGCAGCAAAAGTTGGGGGTATTCAGATACCAGGATAAACACGGACGGGCCCAAGGGCTCTTCAAGGGTCTTGAGCAGACGGTTTTGGGCTGGGCCGCGCATACGGTCTGCTTCGTGGATGATGAAGATACGCCAGTCGGCTTCGTAGGGCCGGAGCGATGCCATTTCGATCATGTTTTCGATGGCCTCGACATCGATTATGCGCGCCTTTTTCACGGGCGCGACTTCAATGATGTCGGGGTGATTCCCATTGTCGATTTTTCGGCACGACAGGCATGTGCCGCAGGAATCGTCGGGTGATTCATTGCAGTTGATCGCTTTGGCGAAGGCGATTGCGGTCATGGATTTCCCCACACCGGATGCGCCCCAGAACAGCAGACCGTTGGGAATTCGGCTGCGGGTAATGAGGTTCGACAGCAAGCGAATTGGGATGTCCTGATCCCGTACATCTTTCAATGCCACGATGTCATCCCTTCTTGCTCGCGAGAGCGGATGCAACAATGTCGCGTATTGTAATCGAGATTTCCTCGACGCTTTTCAGAGCATCGATTGTATGGATGCGCTCTGGATGGTTTTCCGCCAATAGCAGAAAACCTTCGCGTACGCGGGTATGGAACTCAATGGATTCTTTCTCGATGCGATCTCCCTGGGCATCTGCTTTGGCGCGGTTGAGTCCCGTTTCGGGGGGCAGATCCATCAATAACGTGATGTCGGGCATCAATCCATGTGTGGCAAGTTCATTCAGCGCGTAGACACTTTCTCCGGAAAGACTGCGCCCCGCTCCCTGATACGCGACAGTTGAGTCGCAGAAACGATCACAGAGAACGATCTTTCCTGCCTCAAGCGCCGGAGCGATGAGCTCTCCGACGTGTTGTGCGCGCGCCGCTTCGTATAACATGAGTTCGGCCAGGGGCGTTAAAGCTGTGTTCTCGGGATCCAGCAGAAGCGTTCGAATACGCTCGGCGATTGGAGTGCCGCCGGGCTCTCGGGTCACAACGATTTCGTGGCCTTCGGATTTGAGGTATTCGCGGAGGAGACCAATCTGCGTACTTTTCCCCCCTCCTTCACCGCCTTCGAAGGTTATGAACGGTCCGCTCATGAGTCAAGGGCCGATCGACGCGTCTGCACGCCACGGTCGAAGAAATCTTCAAGTGCTTTGCCGTCCTGCGAATCAACGGCCCGCACTATCGATTCCAGATCGGTGATGAGACCGCGCAACCCCGCGCCGATGGCTTCGGGATTGGTCAGACAGATGTCGCGCCAGATTTCCGGGCGTCCTTCGGCAATTCGAGTAGCGTCTCGAAAACCGTTCCCAATGAACGGGAGGGCTTCTTCGGGATTGTCAATCAGTTGAGCGAGTGCGGATGCCGTGATGTGCGGGATGTGACTCGTGCGTGCAACCCATTGATCGTGAATTTCGGGATCAATGGCGATGACTTTTGCGCCGACACCGATCCAGAGCTGCATGACTTTTTTGTAAGCATCGTCAGCATGGTCGTTTTCTTCTTCAATGAATACAACGGCTGAGTTGTAAAGATCGGGATCGGCATTTTCGGGGCCGTGTTTTTCGGAACCGGCCATTGGATGGCTTCCGACGAAGCGGTAGGGATTGGCCCATGCGTCTCGCATATGTGTGCAGATACGGAATTTCGTACTCGCCACATCGGTGACGACGGTGTCCCTTGAACAGAGCGGTCGGATTGCGTCGAGCGTTTCCGGGACGGCGTTTGCAGGAGTGCAGATCACCACGAGGTCGGACCCGATGACCGCTTCTTCCAGCGCAAGAAATCCTTCGTCTATGGCTCCGTTTTCAAGAGCGGTGTCGATGCTGCTTTGGCGACGACCGACTCCGCGTACCGTTTTCGCGAGATCGCGCTGCTTGAGGGCGAGGCCCAGGGAACCTCCGAGCAGTCCAACGCCGATAAGGGTTACGGTGTTAAACGGTGGTTCCATTGGTTCTCCCATGCGTATTAGGGGGTTTCGGATGACGCTGCGGCCAGTGCTTCGTCCATGCTGAACACGTTCAAGTATAATGCACGACCGATGATGACTTCATCCACTCCGAGCGGCTCCAGTTTCTTGACGGATGCGATGTCTTCGAGGGTGGACATTCCTCCCGAGGCGGTTATCGGGATGTCAACGGCCTTCGCGAGCTTGAAGGTTGCCTCAAGATTAGGGCCTCCCATCATACCGTCACTGTTGATATCAGTGTAGATGATTCGGGAGACGCCGAAGGCTTCGACTTGCAGTGCGAATGCTTCGGCATCGGTAGCGGTGACATCGAGCCATCCGCTCAGAGCGACTTTTCCGTCCTTCGCGTCGATTCCGACCACGATTTGATCTGGAAATTCGTCTGCGGCGGCCTTGAGAAAATCCGGATCGGCGTGGGCAGCCGTACCGAGGATAACGCGCTCGGCACCGAGATCGAAGAGCATGCTGATGGTATCCATGTTTCGAATACCGCCGCCGACTTCTACCGGAACGGCAGCATCGCGCATGGCTTTGAGTTCATCTTCGATGCAGCAGCGACCTGCCTTGGCTCCGTCCAAGTCAACAATATGGACTATCCCGCCGCCTTGTTTATGCCATTGGACAGCCTGATCAACGGGGTCGTCAGAAAACACGGTTTCCTGGTCGTAGTTACCTTGAACGAGGTTGACGCAGAGTCCGCCGCGTATATCCACCGCGGGAACGATACGCATGGCTATGCAGCAGCTTCGATTTTGGACTTGGCGGTTTCGACGAGCTGGGTGAATCCGGCGGGATCGTGAATCGCAATCTCTGAAAGCATCTTGCGGTTGATATCTACCTCGGCGAGCTTTAGGCCCTGCATGAATTTGCTGTAGGTGAGGCCGTTTGCGCGGGCTGCTGCGTTGATGCGGGCAATCCAGAGACGCCGGAATTCACGTTTACGCACTTTACGGTCACGATAGGCATATACACCGGCATGGTCGATGGCTTGTTTTGCGGTTTTGACGAGACGATGGCGGCTGCCGCGGTATCCTTTGGCGCGGTCGAGAATTTTTTTACGGCGACTGCGCGATGCAGGTCTGCCTGTTGAACGTGGCATGATTATTCACCTCTATGGTTGTCCGCGTTTTCGGCGGATTCGGAGTCAAACGATTGTGTAGTCAGTATCAGGCTCAGCCGTAGGGCATCATGCCTTTGATGTTTTTCTCATCGCACTTTTCAAGCACTGCCGCCTGGCGTATGTTGCGTCGACGTTTCGGGCTTTTACCGGTCAGCAAATGAGCTCCGAAGGCTTTACTGAATTTGAATTTTCCGTTTTTCGTTTTGCGAAAACGCTTTGCAGCGGTTTTTTTGGTTTTCATTTTTGGCATATCTATTGATACTCCTTTTGTACACCGGGCATCGTGTATCGTGCCTGGAGTGTTTCTACAATTCTGTCGTCGCTCAGGTTTTGGTCTTCAGCGGCGCTATTACGACGCTCATGTTCCGCCCTTCGAGACGGGTGCGCGCCAGGTCCGGAACTTCCGATGCATGATCCACGACGGCATCGAGCACGCGCTGCAGCAGATCCTTTCCAAACTCAGGATGCGCCATTTCACGCCCTCGAAACATAATCGTCAGTTTCACCTTATTTCCTGCGTTCAAAAATTCGATTACATGATTCGTCTTGAAATCGA
>DTSJ01000041.1 GCA_012965445.1 Candidatus Hydrogenedentota bacterium | reverse complement strand
AAGCGGCTTGTTGGCTCGTGGAAAAATTGAGCAGATGGATGGCGGTACCGATGCCGATGATTCCGAACAGGCGTGGTACCTGGAGTCAGAGATTGGCGTGAAACTCCCGATTCGTCTGTATCGCCCGAAGAAAAAGCCTGCGTCAGTTTTGATTTACGTTCATCAGGATGGTAAGGATGCGATTCCTCAGGAGATCATCAACGCAAATCTTTCCGAAGGACGAGCGGTATGTGCGGTGGATTTGCGTGGATACGGTGAAACCAGGCCAACAGGAAATCCTTCGGGCTGGAAAGACAACGTCGGAAATGACTGGACGGACTACAAGCGGGCGTACCTGATGGGACGCAGCTTCGTCGGGATGCGTGTGAACGACATTACGATGACTGTCAACGCTATGCGGTATTTTTTTAGCGATGACGTCGATATCCGGCTTCACGCGGTCGGCACAACGACCGTTCCCGCCTTGCATGCGGCGGCTTTGTTTCCGGGTACGTTTTCCCATCTTACGTTGGAGGGAGGAATTCCGTCCTGGGAGGACGTCGTGGGCGAGCCGTACGCCAGGCATGTGCTGATGAATACGGTTCATGGGGCATTGGCCGTATACGATTTGCCGGATTTGTTGGAGATTTTGCCTGGGAATATCGTGACGATTACCAATTCGAAGATTGATCGTTTCGAAGTCCAATAATCGAACATACCCGCAGTCTACTTTGAGAGCCAGGGTAGTTATTTCGCCCATCCGGACAATTCCATGATATCCTAGAGGGAGTTCAGCAATCACAGCGAGGTGACATGATGGACGAAAGACCAATCGCGACGATCACGAGTTCAAGTCTTGCGAAATGGCTGTTCCTGGGTTTGCCCGCGGTGACATTGTGGGGAATTGGCGGAATGGGCGCGCTGTCGCTTCTTGGGGGGCTGTCCGACGGGAGTGTGAATCCCGGTGTCGGGATTTCGGCTTCCACTCTGGGAATTATGTGGGGATAGATTGCGTGGTTCGCCGCAGGCGGTATCATTCTCGGCATGGGATCTCTTGTTCTTCCGATTCCTAAACGCGCGCTTGCGTTCAACGTATTCCTGGGATTCACCTCCATGTTCTTTAGTGTCTTGACCTGATTCTGTTTCGACATTGAAGGGTACGCCCCAAGTAAACTTGAGGGGAAACGGGCTTTGGTGTACACTCTGGCATGATGGGTGTCGCTGTAATAGAGATGCCAGAACCAAGGGAATGCGCCCGAAGGATTAATGACGACCATGTTCCGTACGAGATTAACCTCCACTCTTTTGTTGTCCCTTTGTTTTGCACTTTGTACGATACCCAGCTTTGCTGCAGAAGAGGGCTTCGAGTCATTGTTCAACGGCAAAAACCTCAAAGGCTGGGAAGGCGACACGAAGGGCTACATCGTCGAAGACGGCGAGATCGTGTGTAAGCCGGGCGGCAATATGTTTACCACAGACGATTATGACAATTTCGTGTTCCGTTTCGAATTTAAACTTACACCCGGCGCGAATAACGGGCTTGGGATTCGCATGGAGAAGAGCGGCGGCGATGCGGCCTATAACGCCATGGAACTGCAGATTCTTGACAATACCGCGGACAAATACAAAGATCTCCAACCGTACCAGTATCACGGATCAATATACGGAATCGTTCCCGCCAAGCGGGGTCACTTGGCTCCCGTCGGCGAATGGAACAAGCAGGAAGTTATCGCAGATGGAAACCGCATCAAGGTCACCCTGAACGATGTGGTTATCGTCGATGCTGATATCGCCGAGGCGAGCAAGGACGGCACAATGGATCACAATGAACATCCGGGGCTGTTGCGCAAGACAGGCCGAATCGGGTTCCTGGGTCATGGCGATGTGCTGTATTTCCGGAATATTCGCGTGAAGAAGCTGAAGGACTAATTGAGCAGTCCGGCGGAGTCATCAATGTTGTGCAGTAACCCCATAACGCAGAGTCGCTTCCCAATAAGACGGCTCGCGTTGCTTGCGCTTTTCGGTGCGCCCCTCGCTCATTCCGCTGATCCCGACCAGATCGCGTTCTTCGAGAACGAGATTCGACCCATTTTCGCCGAAGTCTGCAACGAATGCCACGGCCCGGAAAAGCAGGAGTCCAACCTTCGGCTTGATTCCAAGGCCGCATTCGATCAAGGGGGGGATTCGGGCTCGCTACTGGACCCCGAAATACTTTCCGCCAGCCGCCTCATAAAAGTGATCGAGTACGAAGGCGAAATCAAGATGCCGGAGGACATGCGACTTGCGGATGAGGATATCGAAGCAATTCGCGCATGGGTACTCATGGGCGCGCCCTGGCCGGAAGAGGAAACGCCCGATATCGAAGTAGCTCCTACAGAATCCTTCGCCGAGTTCATCGAAAAAAGCAAAGCGACCCATTGGGCGTTTCAACCTGTACGCGCACCCGAAACTCCGTGGACCAAACAGACGACGTGGGCAGCAAACGAAGTGGATTCTTTTATCCTGGCGCGATTGGAGGTTACCGGGCTTGAGCCGTCTCCAGAAGCGGATCGCCGTACGCTGATTCGCCGACTCTACTACGATCTCACCGGGCTGCCGCCTTCCTTCGAAGAGGTCCAGGATTTCGTCATGGACGATTCTCTCGATGCATACGAAAAACTTGTTGATCGGCTGCTGGCGTCACCCCATTACGGCGAACGCTGGGGACGCCACTGGCTTGACGTCGCGCGTTATGCCGACACCAAGGGCTACGTTTTCGAGGAGGACCGCTTCTATCCCTATTCCTATACCTATCGCGACTACGTGATACGCGCGTTCAACGAGGACCTTCCCTACGACCAGTTTGTCATCGAACAACTGGCCGCTGATCGTCTTGATCTTGGCGAGGACAAACGTCCGCTTGCGGCGATGGGTTTTCTGACCCTGGGTCGACGCTTCATCAACAACATCGACGATATCACCGATGACCGCATTGACGTGATTTCCCGTGGGCTGATGGGGCTTACGGTGAGCTGCGCACGGTGTCACGACCATAAATTCGATCCGATTCAATCCAGCGATTACTACGCGATGTACGGGGTGTTGAGAAGCACAAAAGACCCCGGCGAACTGCCGCTGATTTCCGAGCCTGATCCCGATGACCCGAAGTATCAGGAGTTCGTTAAACTGTTAAAGGAAAAAGAGGAGGATCTCGTGGCGTATCGGCACGAGGTCCACGTCGAAATACTTACGGAGACGCGCGACAAGCTCAAGGCCTATCTGGTCGCGGCCCACAACGCGAAGGACCTGACGGACGATACTGAATTCAAGACGCTGGCGAAAGAGAGCGAGGTGCGTCATCAGGTTCTGCGTCCCTGGGTCGATTTTCTGAAAAAGAATCTAGAGTCGCCGGATGCGATTTTCAAGCCATATGCATGGTTCAACGCGATACCCGCGGAGTCATTCGAGCAAGACGTTCCGGGCGTAGTAGAGCGCATTGAACTTGCGAAAGAGGGCGATGATAAGGTGAACCGTTACCTGCGCAAAGCCCTCGACGGTGAAGCGCCTGGTTCCATGACCGAGGTTATGGAAAAATATGCGGACGTACTGATGGATATCGATAAAATGTGGCGGGACAAGCTCTCGGCTTATGCACAGATGGTCGCCTATTCGCCAGACGCGCCGCCTCCTGTCCCGACTAAACTCGACAGCGAGCAGGCGGAAGCGCTCCGACAGATAATTTATGGACCGGGTGTTCCTTCCAACATTAAAGCAGGCCGGGTCTACGGCATCAGCGACACACCCAAACAGCAGAGAGTCCGTGCGAAGCAGCGCGTGATTGCGCGGCATGAAGCGACTCATATAGGTCGCCCGGATCGCGCATCAGCGCTCTACGATTCAGACAAGCCCTTCGAACCCTACGTTTTCCTGCGCGGAAAGTCGAGCAACAGGGGCGATGCAGTTCCGCGTCGGTTCCTGCAAGTGTTGAGTAAGAGCGAGCCGAAACCATTTGAGGACGGCGGGGGGCGGCTTGAACTCGCCAGGGCTATTGCAAGCAAGGACAATCCGCTGACGGCGCGCGTTTTCGTCAATCGCGCGTGGACGCATCATTTCGGGCGCGGGCTGGTTGACACGTCGAGCGATTTCGGTGTTCGGAGTCCGCCGCCGACGCACCCCGAACTTCTGGATTATCTCGCTGCATATTTCGTCGAGCATAACTGGTCGGTGAAGAAGCTCCACAAACACATACTGTTGTCATCAGCATATCGTCAGTCGAGCTACACCCACGCCAAGGGCGATGAAATCGATATCAAAAATCGATTGGTCTGGCGTCAGAGCCGGAAACGCCTGGAGTTCGAGCCGATGCGCGATTCGATGCTGGCTGCGTCCGGAGAACTTGACCTGACAATCGGCGGCCCGCCGGAATCCTTGACGAAGGAACCCTTCACGAATCGACGCACGGTCTATGGTCTGGTTGAACGCCAGAATATGGAGGCCTTCATCAAGTCCTTCGATTTCGCTTCTCCCGATACGCACAGTCCGAAACGCTTCACGACCATTGTGCCGCAGCAGGCCTTGTTTTTGATGAACAGCCCGTTTGTACTGGAACACGCGCGCAACTTGGAGATCAGGAGTAACTGTTGTTCTGACGATTCCGCGCCAAGCACAGTCGACGGCCCTAGAAGACTTGCGAGTCCTGCCGCGCCAAAACCCATGCCCGTGCGCTGCAGAAAATCACGGCGCGTCAGGGCAAAATCCTCTGGATCCAAAGCATGATGATCCATGGTCAAACTCCTGCAATTCTAGTCAACATACATAAACTCATTTGTTAGCAGCAGAACCTGCGCAAGCTGCCCCCACGGACTCAACGGTTCTGGAGGTTCTGGAGGAGGCCCGGAAAAGTCTTTGCGCGCGTCCCAATCAGTCACGAAACTCTGGCCCTCAGAATTTTCGGGACGATCCATCCTAATCTCGACCGACCATTGGAAGGAGTCATACGACGGTGTCGGACCTGCATCTGCCACGAAGTCGATCGTGTCGCCTTTCTTGACGGGAATCCCTTCGTGCTTCGCTTCGTCAGATCCGTCGAGAACGGTGTAGGTGTGAATGAGGCCGATCCGGCTTGAAACTATGCTGCCGACAACGCCGTCGCCCTTGTCATTCGGGTGACGCAGACGGGCGCTGAGACTCACGGTTCCGTCACGGGACGCAACCCAACGTCGAATCGCAGCGTGTTCGGCAATATTGCCCGGATGTCCGCCTCGACTGCTAATCGACACGAATCCGAATTCGTCGTTCGGCAACTCTTCTTTCGGACGCCAGCTTCCGTCTTTGTAGTGTTCGAAGGCCGCAAACGATTCAACCAGTTGCGTTTTGGCATTGTAAAGCCCGTAGCCATATTCCCAGCCGGACGGTTCCGGCGGCGCAGGCCCTTCATCGAAATCTGTTCTGGAAATAAACGCGACCATCTGCTCAATTTCTTCCGGTGACGGCGCACGCTGAAAACAGATCTCGAACAGGCGTGTCCCCCGGGCTTCGATGGAATCGTCAGAACAACAGTTACTCCTGATCTCCAAGTTGCGCGCGTGTTCCAGTACAAACGGGCTGTT
>DTSJ01000040.1 GCA_012965445.1 Candidatus Hydrogenedentota bacterium | reverse complement strand
ATCCACCCTCTAATCGTGCGAAAATGGCTGATTCCGGTGAATTCCGGTTTTTATGGATTCGTGGGTTGTGCGTCTGGTGACGTGAAACGCCGTGATTTACTGGGCGATCTGAAAATTACCGTAGTTCAATAATTAGGAGTAATTCAATCTAATGTACAATCTTGTCAAGGTTTTGGAAGACAGTGTTAAGGAGCATCCGTACAAGGATGCGGTGGTTTTCGATAGTACTCGTCTGGATTACAAGACGATTAATGCGATGGCGTGTCAGGTCGCGGGGATGCTGACGGAGCTGGGGGTCGGCAAGGGCGACAAGGTCGCGCTGACGTGTCCGAACCTGCTGTATTTCCCGGCGGTGTGGATGGGAATTCTGAAAGCAGGCGCGGTGATGGTGCCGTTGAGCGTTCTGCTGCGGCCCCGCGAGATTGCTTATCATCTGAGCGATTCCGAATCCGTGGCGTACATCTGTTTCCAGGGTACGCCAGAGATGCCCATGGGTGCGAGCGGTCTTGATGGGTTTGACCAAACGGAAACGTGCAAGCACTTCATTACGATTCCTGCGATTCCGGGTTCTCCTTCGTTTGCAGACGGTCATCCTTCGCTGATGGAATTGATGAACGCGCAGCCGCCTACGTTTAATACGGTGATGTGTCGCCCAGACGATTCGTGTTTGATTATTTACACGTCGGGCACTACCGGGCAGCCGAAGGGCGCGGAACTGTCGCACTCGAACATGCTGATGAACTGTTCTGTGAGTAGTCGCCTTTTCGAGAGTACTCCCGATGACAAGGTGCTGATCGTACTGCCGATGTTCCACTCCTTCGGGATCAGCGTGACGGACCTGACGCTGCTTACGCACGGCACAATGGTGCTGTTGCCTCGTTTTGATGCCGCGGCGGTACTCAGAATATTCCAGGAAGAAGGCATCACAACCTTTGCGGGCGTGCCGACGATGTATTGGGAGTTGTTGAATTATGACGACTCCGAAGGGCATTTCGACCTGGAGAAAATCGCAAGTAATCTGCGCATGTGCGTTTCGGGCGGTGCTTCACTTCCGGTAGAAGTCCTGAAGGGATTCGAAGAAAAATACAATGTTCAGATTCTCGAAGGATACGGATTGAGCGAGACCTCCCCCACTGCCACTTTCAACCGTCCAGACAGGCCGCGCAAAGTAGGCTCCATCGGACTGCCGATCTGGGGCGTGGATGTGATGGTGGTAGACGACGACATGAATGAAAAACCCGTGGGCGAAGAAGGCGAAATCGTCATCCGCGGTCACAACATCATGAAGGGCTATTACAAACGCGAAGAAGCGAATGAAGAAGCGTTTCGCGGCGGATGGTTCCACTCGGGCGATATCGGCAAAATGGACGAGGACGGATTCTTCTACATCGTTGACCGCGTGAAAGACATGATCATTCGCGGTGGATTCAACGTATATCCGCGCGAAGTCGAGGAAGTGATGATGATGCACGACGATGTGTCGCTCGTCGCGGTCATCGGCATCCCCAGCGATGTCCACGGCGAAGAAGTTAAAGCGTATGTGGTCCCCAAGCAGAAGGCAACGCCGGACTTGGACGAGATGAAAGCCTGGTGCAAGGATCAGATGGCGGCGTACAAGTATCCACGTGTGATCGAAATTATCGAGGAACTCCCGCTGGGTCCTACAGGTAAAATCCTGAAAAAGGAACTTCGTGCAATGGACGAAGCGAAGCGGGAGAAAGTGTAGAACCGGGTTTCGGTATCAGCGTATCGCTCTGCTCGAACCAATTCATTCAATGCGGAGTCGCTGGAAGTCTTTCGGCGACTCCGCATTTTTTTCACTTCCAAAGTATTAAAACTGCGCGAAGCCTTTTATTATCAAGCAGTTAGTCTTGATCGCCCACCTTTGCCGTGCTAGAATTATTCTGGAACAGAAAGCCATCCAGGAGAACGGTCATGCCACGGATTCAGCACGAGAAACGCGGATTTACTCTAATCGAACTGCTCGTCGTTATCGCCATTATCGGCATTCTGGCGAGTTTTATTCTGGGGGGCCTCGCATTCACTCGTGAAAAGGCGAATGTGGTATCCGTCGAAAATACCCTAAAGCAGCTAGGGACTATTTTGGCGAGTTACTACGTCGACCACAATTCGTATCCTCCGGGCTACGGCTACTTGTCAAAAGAGGCGTTTCGGCTTCCACCGGCGCAACGACTTCTTCTCGATCCGAATGAACCGACACACGCAAAGTATTTTGTGACTAAATCATACATGTCCCTGCTCGGACAGCACGACAATAAGGATTTCTATGATGCTTTTGCATTGGATGATTCCGATACGGACTACGATGGAATCACGAGCCGTTTGGAATATTTTCCGCCGTCGGGCAGAAACCAGCTTCTGAGCGATTACTCAAGTTCAGTCGTGCTTGGTCAACGGCCTTTTATCTATGTGGCGGTCAATCTGCGGCAGTTTCGAAAGGTCAAGGAGATTTGGGATCGGGGAGACGGCGTCAACTACAAGGGTTTTCCAGATTTCACGAACTCCAAGCTGCAGGACGCGAATTTCCATTTTCCTCCCGCGAGCTATGACTCCTTCGCACTGGTAAGCGCCGGATTGGTCACGAACACGCAGGGACTTATTTACGACTTCGGCGATGCTATCGGTGACCTCAATCCAGCCGATTACGCTGGCAAGGAAAACTACTTCTACCATATCGCTGCGATGGCGACGTACTACATGCTTACGCGCGATCTGGACGGCGTAGACGGAGATGGAGACGGTATCAGAGATGGAGACGGTGTCCGGGATTACGATTACAGGGCGCGCGTCTCTCAGGACCAGGACGCAAACTTTTTCCCGTACATCCCGTTAGTGGACGTAAGAGGCAACACAAGAGTTGACGGGCGCGGCAGGTCATACGGAGGAAAGGTCGGCGTGGGCATTGACGGCCCCATCTATATCGTTCAGGAATAGGCAGGCTTACCCGATCAGAATCGCCACATTACGCACACACAACAACATTCCCATCGCCGCAGCAACGATAAGCGTCAACTTGCGGAAGAGTTCCTGGGGTATTCTACTGGAGAGTTTCATACCGAAAAAACCTCCGGTAATCACACTAATGCTCAAGATCGCGGTTCGTTCCAGAATCGGCTGTGTAAACCTGCCCTGCAGCCCGAATCCCACGGTCGTAATTACGCATAGAAGCGCAAGATACATGAGTATGTTTGCGCGAAACCGATCTTTGTCCATGCCCTGATTTGTCAGGAAAAGAACGATCGGCGGGCCGCTCATGGCGGATGTCGTTTGCAGGATGCCGCTGAGAAACCCGATGGAAAAAAGCGGGAGCAAAGGACTTTTGATTGGGCGGCTCCATCCGCTGAGCATGGCGACCGACATGAGGACGAGTATCACGCCGACGGTAAGTTTCAGGTAGGGGCCGTCGAAAAGGGTCATCAGTTTGGACCCTACGGGAAGCCCGACGAACGCTCCAATCAGCAACGGAAACACGAGTGCGGGCTTAATTTTACGGCGGACCTGCAATGCGAGGGGGACACTCAGCAGAAGACCCAACGCGATCTGCATGGGGACGACTTCGGAGGCGGCGAGTACCATCAGCAGCAGCGGCACGCTGATCAATCCGAAGCCGAAGCCTAGACAACCCTGCAAGAATCCACCAATGAACACGGCGATGGATCCGACGATCAAGATTTCCAAACGATGCTCCTGAAAAAATAGTGTCCCCGCCGGAAAAAAGGGAATGGTAGCAGAAAGTGTCTCACGCGTGCTAGAACGCTTTAATCATATATAGATACGTAGCCCGCTATGTCTTTGGTTTTGTTCATTGCCAGCCAATGACTCACCGGCGCGGCTCCGTATCTATATATGATTAAAGTGCTCTAAATCGTGATGTTCAGTCGGAATCCCGATGACGTATCTCTGATGGGGAAGAATTCTCCGTTGATCTCGAACGAGGCTCCGTGTGTGGGCGGCGGGTTTTCTTCGCCGGAAAACTTTGCTTGTACCGCGCCCGCAGTTTCGTTCAGCGCGTTAATAAAGTTGCGCGCCTGCACGGATGGATTGGGGCTCATGTCAACAAAAATATACTCTTATAAGTCGTTAATTATAAATTACTTATGCCTACAATAGACCTGCTCAACGCTTGTTCGGCCATGATCATTATCAAAGCTGTTCACCTCCGAAAACTCGCAATGATCGCGATATTTGATCTAAGATGTTTCTCACCAGTTCATCGTTACCCCCCATGGAGAAGCAAAATGAAGAAATTCGCACGTATTCTGGCTCCGGTCGCCCTTACTGTTGCAGTGGCTGCCGCTCATGCCGAGGAAAACCTTACTTATACGAAAGACGTGGCGCCGATTTTTCATGCGAAGTGCCTCTCCTGCCATCGCGAAGGCGAGATCGCTCCGTTTTCCATGATGGACTATGCGACGATCCGCCCCTGGGCGAAATCGATTCGCAAAGTAGTCATTGAAAAGACGATGCCTCCCTGGCATGCGGATTCGAGCAAGACGGAATTTCTCAATGACCGCAGCCTGACGCAGGATGAAATCGATACGATATCCCACTGGGTCGGACAGGGCGCAAAGCAGGGTAATCCCAAGGATCTGCCTACGACCCCCGTTTTCCATGACACCTGGGCGATGGGCGAGCCGGACTTTATTTTTCACGCGGACCGCGACTTCGTTGTTCCAGCACTTGCGCGGAAAATTCGATATCAAAGCATTCACTTCGGCCCGGTGTTGGACGAGGACATCTATATCACCGAATGGGAGATACGCCCGACCGAACGCGCTTCGGTACACCATGCGAACCTCGTCCGGGCTCCAAAACGCCTGGAGCGGGTGAGCATAGGCCCTGCGGTCATGGCCGGCGGCGACTACATCGGAAGCTATCTTCCGGGTTCGCGGCCCTTCAGCTATCCTGAAGGCACGGCACTGAAGATTCCGAAAGGTCAGACGATTCAGATTCAGGTTCACTACGTAGGTCTCGAAGAAGAGGTCACCGATCACCTCATGTTCGGAGTTAAACTGGCCCAGGGGCGCATCGACAAAGTCGTGCGAACTATCGGAACAGATGACAACAGCATGGTCATCGAGCCGAACGATCCGAGTTATCCGATGGACGCGGAAATCACGCTGAACTATCCCCTGACGATTCTCTCCAGCGGCGCGCACATGCACCTGCGCGGCTCTTCCTACAATGCATCTCTGTTGCTGCCGGACGGAACCGAAAAACTCGTCACGGATGTCCCTAAGTATGACTTCAACTGGCAGTCGAACTATGAACTGGCGAATCCTGTTTCCGTTCCCAAAGGCACGAAGTACAAGATTCACGCCACTTTCGACAATTCTTCCGGCATACATGATCAAAACGCGATCCCAAAATGAAGCCATCAAATTCAAGTCATGGCTGATGAAAATTAAGCCCATGCCTTTTTCTCTGACCAAATCATCAATGATGGCTAAAATTTGCATTTGCACCGTGACATCCAAAGCTGAAGTCGGCTCATCCGCAATCAAAAGATTGGGGTCCGGGATCAACATCATGGCAATCATCACCCGTT
>DTSJ01000039.1 GCA_012965445.1 Candidatus Hydrogenedentota bacterium | reverse complement strand
ACCGAAATAGCCGACACCCTAGATTGTGTCGTTGAGTTCCGTGAACGAATTGTCCGCGTCAATGACGCCGATGAGGAGCGGAATGGCGCGTTGTTCCCCTCGTTCCGCGAGTTCTTCGGCAGTTTTACGCAACTGCTCCATGTCTGTATTTCCGTCTTCGAACATTTTTTTGATGGATTCGGATGTCAGTTCGAAAGAGTCGGCTTCCAAGGGTAAGGCGCGGGCGTTCAACTCCTCAACTGCGGTAGCAGCGTTTGCTTTCAGACCGGGAAGGGTGCCGGGAGTTTCATAGGATTGCAGAACGAGTTCGTAGGGTTCGCGGTGTCGGTAGATTCGTATGATGATGTGGTTGTCCAGGATCCAGAAGTCGGTGATGTGTCCGGCTCGCTTTTTAAACCAGGTGTAGGCGCTTTTGAGCTGCATGAGCTGATAGTGATTGGCGTTGAAGGTTCCAGCGGGTACGTTTATGGATTCTTTTCCGAGATTTTCGATTCTGATTTTGTACGCCACGTATTCATCGCCCGCGTTGTCGCCGTCGTAGACGTCGAGTTCTTTCGATTCTCCTTTTTTCAGATTCAGACTGCGGAACAGTATGTTCGCGGCTGCATAGGGATCGGGTCGTGAGTTTGGATCGTATACTGCTCCGGACGGGACAGAAATCTCGCGATTGTCTTCGTCCTCGCGAATGCCGCGTTGCGTACGAGAGACTTTTCCATCTTCAATGACCAGCGTTTGTTTGTAACCTGGTCCGTCGTTTCCCTGCGGATTGGAGAACTCGTAGCCGACGATATGATGGGTCTTGTCGCCAATGGCGATATAGGTGCTACCGCTGTGGGGTATTCGGCTGGTTGCCGTGATGGCTCCGACAGCACTGCGCGAGAGGGTCAGTTCGAACAGCGCGGGGTAAGCGCGCCCCCCGCTTCGGTGTTCGTATTTGCCCTGGAAAATCACTTCTCCCGTTGTCGCGATGGCAATGGACGATTCGTTTGGGGCATTTGCGCGTGCGATACGTCTTTCATACAATGAGTCGAGTGATTCCAACCCTTCGATGAACGCTTCCGTCATCGGGAACTTGCCGGGATACCTGATGTATTCGACGTGGCCATCGAGGAAAAGTACGTTTCCGCCTTCGGGATCGTGCGTGCCGGGGCGATCAATGAGGATGGGGATGGTGCTTTGTATCTGGGGACCCTGGTCGGGATCGTTCACGTCTGTGAGGAATAACCTCTCGATGCCTTCGCGTGTCCTGAAAATCTTGTTCGGTGTGAGATTCGGGGCATCGAAATCTATGTCCAGATTTCCGTCTCCCTCGACAAGGATCTCGCTGTATGCATTGATGTACGCCAGTCCCTGTTCTTCATTGGTCATGGCGTGGGCGAGGTACCAGTAGTTGCTGTGGTCGAAATACCATTGAGGCAAATCATCTTTAGAAATGCTTCCGTCTGGAGTCGGGTCATCGGCGGGACACATCAGGATGCTGGAATCCGCCAAGTATTCCGG
>DTSJ01000038.1 GCA_012965445.1 Candidatus Hydrogenedentota bacterium | reverse complement strand
CGTATCAATTCACGAATAACCATCCCCCCCTCCTTACTCCCAGGAGTCGCGTACTCAGTCGTAGGAATCCCGCCTACCGCAAAAACAACCTCAGGAAGCAGGAGCTCGGTAAGAGAATGCCCCGCGAGCGTCAGTCCTATCACCTTGGGCGGATGCGCATGTACAACCGACTGAATATCCGGACGCTCCTCATAAGCCGCAAGATGAGTAAAAAATTCGGACGATACCTTTCCCGTACCAGACAGTTTTTCTCCTGCGCCATTTGCGATCACAAGATCTTCAACCTGCATGAACCCCTTCGCGACACCTGGGAGTAAGGAGGGGGGGATGGTTATTCGTGAATTGATACGCGGGTGCGACGCGGTGTTGCTTGTTCGACACGGTGCGGTCACAGTTGGGGATGATTTGATGGATGCGTACTTCAAGATGGAAAAGATTGAGCACGCGGCCGAGAGTATATTGACGGCGAAGTTGTTTGGGAGCGTTGAGGAACTCACTTCTGAGCAGATGCGGAAACTTTTGGCTGTTCGGGAGGATTATGGCTTGAAAGGCAAGTTGTACCTTCCCGAGTCGACTGAGTAGTGGGTGAAAGTCCGCTGAAAGTGCATAAGCATTGGTTTTTGTAGATGGTTCGGGGAGATTTTACAATTGACAGGAGAGGGGGCTTGGAACACGATTGGTATAGCTTGAAATGTGATCGAATAAATTGATCGCGATTGATGTATACTTAAGAGATAAACGGACGTACGGAATTATCTGGGTTATTCGGAAGGGCGAGGATGAGCAGCGAAGCACCGATGGAAGAGAAGATGAGGACCTGTCCTAGTTGCAGAACGCCGATCAGCGTTTTGGCATCGAAGTGCAAATTCTGTGGTGAGATCGTCGGGAAACCTAAAGAAGAATCGAGACAGCTTTCCATCAATGATCTTGGCGGGGAGACAGTTCATCACCGTGCGTTATCTAGCAGTGTGATGGATGCGTTGGAGTCGTTCCGCATTGAGGACGAGCAAGGCGCAACTGACGGCGAAGGTTATGCGGAACTCGATGAACTGAACTCGCCCGAATCATCGGAACTCGATAAGTATGATCGAACGTCGAGTATGTCTCCACGAGGATCGATAGCAGGACCGTCGGCGGGAAGTCGACTTGCACTGGTGGCGAAAATCAGCGTGGCATTGGTCATCGTTGGGGTTCTGGCGGTCAAAGCTCCAGGATTTGTGAAGTCTACTTTGGACAACGAATCTGAAGCTCGGCCAGAGTTCGCCAACGTGAATACGGCGATGACTATATTGGAAGCGAACGGGGATTCGATGGAGGCGCTGGAAGTAGCCGTTGGAGCAGTGAGAAATGCTCCGAGTCCTGAGAATTTGAAGATTGCAGATGATGTTCTGGATGTGGTTGCTTTGGAAATCGATGCTCTACTGAACTCGAAATCGTGGACTACTGACACACTGAAAGAGGCGTCTCGATTGGCATCGAAAATGGTTCAGGTTTACCCGTCTCAAAAGTCAACAGAAATCAAGGAGGAGGTGAATCAGGAGAACATTGATTACCGTATGTGGCTTGCGAAGATTGATCCTGTAGCGAACACAGTTACATTTCAGTTGAATAGTTTCGGATCGCCGAAGGTAACTGTTAAGCGAGGCGAGCTTATTGCCGAGCGATTCAAACTGATCAGTATCTCCGGCGCAGAATTCGTCAAGCTCGAAGATACGAAACGAAATAATCGGTCTCTTGAGTGCAGAGCAGCGGGCAGCCCGAAGTAAAATTTCACAATGGGGTCTTTAAAATGCTATGTATTACTTCTGCGCAACATTTGCGCGGGAGTAATTTCCGTTTAAGGGGGATGCAATGAAAACAGGCGGTGCGCAAACATTGGTGTTTGGAGTTCTGATCGCATTGCTGCCGGCTTGTTCTATGTTTCGGTCTGGTCAAGGCGCGCCTGCCCCGCTTCCCGCGAGTATTGAGGTAGCCGGCAGTGATTATGAAGACAAGCTGCACTCGCTGGTAGATGATTCGCTAACGAAGCTGCAACGCTACGATTCGGCAGAGAATGCGCAAATGACGTTCCGTAAACCATATTTTTATCGGGAGTACGTCGCCTATCCGGAAGGGGTCGACAACTACTCGCTGGATATCCGGGCTTCAGAGTCTCTTACGACTCCGTATACGGCCCAGGTTCGGTTGAAGAAACAGCGTTATGTAACGAAATTTCAGCGAAAGCGTGAGCTCACGCGCCGCGACACTGTATTTTATGAGTCGAGCGGATATGAAACGCTTTCGTATGAATTACGTCACGGTCGGTGGCGCGAGGTTGGAACTCTTTATGTGGCCGAAGAGACCGATCCCCGATTAAAGGATGCTGCGTCTAAGGTACGATTCGACGAAGGCGGTCTTGATTCGGAAAAGAAGAGCGGATTTCGAAAGCTGCTTTTCTGGCGTGACTAGCGACATGCCAGACACGCCGCAGCGTTCGGCTTCCCGGAGTGGGTGGACGGGGCTTTGCTGGGCGATATTGGTTTCGGCAGGGGTGTGGTCAGTTTGGGGCGCTCTCCATCCTTTTTCGGGAGACACTGCGAACAGCCGCATGGCGAGCGTGTATGCGCTGGCTCATCATGAAAGCTGGGAGATAGGGAATTCGGAAGAGGAGAATCCTTTCGAATCCGGGACGATCGACAAGGTGCGCGTGGACGGGAAAATGTATTCGAGCAAACCTCCGGTTATGCCTCTTATGATGACTGCGGAATATATGCTGTTGCGAGGAGTGGCGGGAGTGAACCTTGAAGAACCGGATGATCGGCTTCAGGCACTCAAAGTGATGACGTTGACGTTCATCACGTTACCTTTTCTGTTGAGTGGTGTTGCGTTCTGGAGTCTGCTGCGCTACTTCGATACGAAGCCGTGGGTGCAGGCAATGGGGCTACTTGCGTTTCTTTGGGGGACTGAATACGCGGGGTATGCTGCGACGGAGAATAATCATGTTCCCGCGACGGCCTGTTTGACGATTGGGATGTGGGGTTACATTACCCTGGAGGACAGAAAAGGTATTGGGACGGGTATTTTGATGACATTGCTTGGGATCGTCATGGGACTGGCGGTAGTGATCGATCTTCCTTCGGCGATATTTGTTTTGATTCTGATTGTTGGATTTGTGGCTAAGTTTTCCAAGGTAAATGTTTCGTGCGGCGTTGCTGGTTTTCTTGTTCCGGTCGCGGTTCATAGTGGAATTATGTTGATGCTCACTGGAAGCCCGCTGCCGTTTCAGATGAATCACGACTATTATATGTACGAAGAATCGTATTGGCGTAATCCAGTGGGGATTGATGCGTTGAATCATGCTTGGGGACTTTATTTGTTTAATATGACGTTTGGGCGAGTTGGGGTTTTCATTATGTATCCGCTGTTCTTGATCGGAGCAATCTCGGTGTTAAAGAGTCTTTTTGAGAGGGATTCGAAGAATCGACTCTGGTGTATCGGCGTTGTCTGTTCAAGTCTGATTCTTGGAGCTTATTATGTTTCGAGTACCAATAACTATGGGGGGGCATCGTTTGGTTTTCGGTGGCTGATCATAACGACTCCGTTTTTTATGGTACCCGCATGCCAGTTCGTTAACCAGACTCGGTCACGGTTCGTTGTCGGGATATGTGTTGTTCTGCTCTCGATTTCGGTGTTTTCCGCAACGCAGTGCCGCTTGAATCCGTGGAGCTTGGGTCGAGAGTGGCCAATCGAGATATTCGGAACGCTGATGTGAGCGGTTCAATGTTCTTTGAAAGTCCGTGTTTCGTGTTCCGGGAAATCAATGCAGCATACGTTCTGCCCGAAACCAACTGAAGCAAGTGCAATTCGAACGAGATCCCTGTATCGTAACTGTGTTCGGATGGAATCCTTAGACTCTTTTTGCGGGAGTTTCGGGTGTCCGCGATACGAAATGAGTGAAGATTTATGCGATCTGTGATCTACTCAGCTCTGTTGATATCACTGGCAGGACTCGCCTTTGAGGTCAGTATATTCTTGAGACCGGTCTGGTTTTCAGCACCGATATCGGCATCCTTAACGGAGATAGATAGTGTCACGGGGGTCGGCACTTTTGAGTTTGGTGACGGGCCGGAATCTGTTTATATTCGGATACGGGGCTCTGCAAAAGCGACGAGGAATAGTGGCCGCCTGGTTGTCGAAGAGGCTGGCGAGACTTCATTGTTTTCGCTTGATGCAGGCGAACGTATTAACTTGGGGAATATGGAGTTTCGCATAGAGACTGTGCGTCCGTGGGTTGGAATTCTTCCTGATCCGGGTGAGGAGGCATTGATTTCGATATCGATTGCACTTGAAGAGGGTGTTTGGACGGAGAACCTGATTTTTGGGCGAAATGGAGTCCTCTCGATTGATGAGTACCACTTTCGACTTGGATTGCTGGATGGGAAAACAGTCGAGGAGTTTATCGAGGCCAAAACAGATCGGGAGTCGCGCGGTCGATGGGGGGTGGGGGAAGGTGGTCGGATATATTGGTTCGACAGCCTGATTCCGGGTTCTGGACTGGAATTGGACGACGGTACGGTATATACGCTTCTTGAGTTTCGCGAGAAGCATGAGAGTCGGGATGGGCTTGTGCCGGCGATTGCGGTGCGCGTTGAGAAAGAGGGATCGAGTAGCAACAGAATCGTAACTACGGAATCGGAAGACGATGCTGTGAAACTTGAGTATGAAAGCGGGCATCAGGTTTGGTTTGTGGTCTCTAGCGATGGCGAGATCGAAGCGTTGGTGTTTTATGCTGACGACCGAAGGGAGAGGGAGTCTTTGCGAATTGGAGATTCATGGAGACTTGGACAGACTTCGATGAACATTCGAATCGAGCAATACGAATCCTCCGGAGTTGCTGTCAATCTCGATCAGACGCCGCTTCAGGAAGTTGTTTTGGTCAGCGATGTGGCGCGAGTGCGTGTTCGGCAGGGGGAGGCGGTCCGCGTTGGTGATGCCCTGCTTCGCTATCAACGGGTGTCCGGCTCGACCGCGTTGGAATATGAGGTATCGTTGACTGCTTTGATGGAAGGGGGCATCCGGTTGATGGAAGGGAGTGGAGTTACGCTCGTTCTGGGCGACACGCGTTACAAGATACGGTATGCTGACGTAGATATGGAACGAGGCATCGTGGTGTATCCCCTGTCTGAATCACACCCTGTTCGATTCGCGGGATTCATTGTTTTGGGGATTGCTGCGTTTGGGATGCGGGTTTATCGCTCCAGAGCGCTTTTATCGAATGGGTCGAATTCCTTATAATCGTCGCTGTTACAACTGGCAGTTTATTTTATGATCGATTCCGATACTACAGATGCTTCGTCTCCACAGGACTCCGCTGAGGAGGATGGTTCCACGCCTCGGCATTCCGAGGAAGAGTCGACGGGCGATCCGTGGCTTGATGAGCTGCTTTCTGAGGGAATATTGAAGGGCCATGCGCGGCTGGGTCTGGCTCAGGCGTGCTTGGCGGCTTTCGTGATTGTGGCTGTGGGCTGGATGACCTTTTCGGGAACTGCATCATCTCCGTTTCTGCTTGGCGATCTAGAGCCTCTGGTTGAGCAGGAAGCCCTGCATCATGCAGCGACTATATCGAGGGTGTGGGACGGCGAAATCGGCCCTATATCGGCGTTTACGTACTCGGTCAATTGGTTTATGGGCGACAAC
>DTSJ01000037.1:1338-5701 GCA_012965445.1 Candidatus Hydrogenedentota bacterium | reverse complement strand
TCCTGCGATGCGCGCGGGAAGACCAGCATGGACAATTCGAATTAAGGAATAGACTGATGAGATTGATATGGCGTAAGGGTTTCTTTTGGGTTCTTGCCGCTTGTGCGGTTCTGGGACCGTTTGGGACTATGGCCCAGGATTTCACGAGGGAACAGGCTACAGCTGGACGGCAGACGTATCGGCAGACTTGTGCGGTTTGTCATGGTGCGCAGCTGGAGGGTTTGCAGATTTCTCCGGCTCTTGCAGGTGATCAGTTTGATCAGACCTGGCGGGGGAAGTCTGCGGCTGTTCTTTCGTTTCATGTGCGTCGGATGCCGCCTGAGGCTGCCGAGGGTGCGGGAACGCTGAGCGATACCGATTACACGAACCTGGTGGCTTATATATTGACCTCGAACGGTTTTGAAGCCGGTGATACAGCGATGTCTATCAATCCGGATGCGCTTGCGGCTGTAAATATTCCGAAACTTCCGGGGCAGAGCTTCGATCCTCTTGCGCCGATTGATGGTGGAGCGGACTCTCCGCTGCTGAAGAATCTGAAGCCTGCAACGGACGCTGTGCTGAAGAATCCTTCTCCGGAAGACTGGATGCAGTGGGGACGGACTTATGACGGTCAACGGTTTAGTCCGCTGGACGAGATCAACAGGGAGACCGTGAGCGGGTTGAATCTGGCTTGGCGTGCGCCTTTGCGTTCGGGTTCGAATTTTCCGACGCCGATTGTGTATCAGGGTGTGATGTTCCTTCATACCTATCCCGACACAGTGCTGGCGATGGATGCTACGAACGGGAAGATTCTGTGGCGGCATGAGCAGAAGGTGAAGGGATCGTCCAGCGCGAAGATGGGTATTTCGATACACGATGACAAGGTGCTGGTACCTACTTCTGATTTGCATGTGATTGCGCTGAATGCGAAGACGGGTAAATTAATCTGGGACCATGAAATAACGACTGAATCGGACAGGCGAGCGGCTTATAACTTGAGAAGTGCGCCTCTGGTTGTTGGGGATAAAGTGATTCAGGGTATGACTGCGAGTTTCGCGCCTAAGGGCGGGTTTATCGTTGCGATGGATCTGAATACGGGCGACGAGGTGTGGCGATTCAATACGATCGCTCGGCCGGATGATCCGAACGGAGAGACTTGGAACGATGTGCCTATGGAGAAACGCAGCGGCGGCTCGGTCTGGCACCAGGGGACATACGATGCGGAGCTGGGGCTGATTTATTACGGTATCGCGCCGACATATGATACCGGCCCGCTTGTGAATTCTGTGAACAAGGAGGGTGTAACGAGCGATGCGTATTATACGAACTGCACGGTCGCGATAGATGTAGATACGGGAAAACTGGTTTGGTATTACCAGCATATCTCGAATGACCAGTGGGACCTTGACTGGGCGTTTGAGCGTCAGATCGCGAAGGTTGAGATCGACGGGAAGATGCGCAAGATTGTGATGAATGCGGGGAAGATGGCGATTCTGGAGGCTCTGGATGCTGCGACGGGCGAGTATCTGTTCTCTGTGGATCCGGGTGTGCAGAACGTGATTACGGCTATCGATCCCAAGACTGGTGCGAAGACGATCAATATGGAACTGTGGCCGGATGTGAATCGTCCGTGCGTGGTGTGTCCTACGGCTTATGGTTCGCGGAGCTGGCCTCTTACGACGTACAGTCCGCAGACGAAACTGGCGTATCTGCCGCTGACGGAGTGGTGCATGCTGCTCGGGCCGGACGGCATGAAACTGCTGACCTCGGGCGTCGGGATTTCGGATGCGGAACATCCTGATAATGCGGATGGTATGCTCGGCAAGCTGCAGGCGATTGATATCGAGAGCGGTAAACTGGCATGGACGCGGGATCAGGTGATGCCGCCGTCAACGGGCCTGATTTCGACGGCGGGCGGACTGTTGTTTTCGGGAGACATGGAACCTTCTTTGAAGGCGTTTGACGCTGCGACCGGGAAGTTGTTGTGGAGGGCTGACCTCGATGATATTCCGAGTTCGAACTTGATGACGTACGGCGTTGATGGTCGGCAGTATGTTGCTGTGGTCGTTGGTGTGGCGAATCTTCATATTCGGGGACTGACGGGATCGCTGAATTTCAGTACGAATCTGGAAGTTCCTTATAAGCCATCGGCTAAGGGTGGCGCTGCGGTTTGGGTGTTTGCGTTGGATTAGACTGATTTTTCGGAATTAGTAAACTACGTTTTGTTTGTGACACCACCATTAGCTGTTGGACAGCTAATGGTGGTTTTTCTGTGCGTTGGGCGTAGCTGATGGTGCCGAGGAGGAGGATCGATCTTGCTTGGATAGCTTAGTGAGATTGGTGTTGGGCGGGTTTGAGCGGAATTACCGTATCATCGCTTCTACAATCAATAAGCAGATTTTGAGGGACGCTACGAAGCCGAACGCGCAGAAGATGAAATTATAGCTACTAATCATTGACGAGATGGCAATCCAAGTCCGAAACGGATGTCCACCGGTTACGTCTGGATTGAGTTGAATCCACTTTCTTGTTCCGATTCCGGCATAAACTGGAACAAATAACATACCAGCGTAGCCGATGTATACAAAAGACTCAAACATGAAAACGACTCCGAGGACGGGGTCGACTACTTCCGCCGCCATTAGGAGAAGTAGTCCTACGTAGAATGCGACATTGATCAGGCCGGGGATTATGCCGATCAGGAAGGCTTCGTTGCCGGAGAGTGATGGTCTCGACTCTTCATTGTTTTGGTTCACGATTCTCCCTAGTTCACTTGTCAATCTGTCGTGAATAGAATCGGCAACTAAAAATATTCGATTCCGATCGATATAGATCTCTTGGGCTGGCGGAAATGTTCAGGTTGTGGGTGAGAGATCCCCGCTCAGGACATGCGGGTATGAGTCTGGATGATTCTTTTGGAAATAGGGAGATTCGCGATCCGGGGGGAGTCCGTTTAGATAATTCGACGCGTGTGGCGATTTTGGCGTAGAATACGCATTCTTTTTTGATTGTAAGAGCGGATTCAGATTTTGGAGATTTATTGATGGCGAGGGTTAATGCTCATTATGGGAAGTTGCAGGCGGGGTATTTGTTTCCTGAGATTGCGAAGCGTACGGGAGCTTTTATGGAGGCGAATCCGCATGCTGTCGTGATGCGGCTTGGGATTGGGAATACTACTGAGGCTTTGACTCCGGCGGTTGTTGCGGGTCTGCATGAGGGGGTGGACAGACTGGCGGATGTGGCGACTTATTCGGGGTATGGGGATGAGCAGGGGTTTGTCGAGCTGCGCTCGGCGATTGCCGCGCGGTATGAGTCTTATGGGGTGTCGCTGGCGGATGATGAGATTTTTGTGAGTGACGGGGCGAAGTCTGATTCGGCGAATATTCAGTCGATTTTCGGGGTGGACAATGTGGTGGCTGTGCAGGACCCGGCTTATCCGGTCTATGTGGACAGTAATGTGATCGGGGGGCGGACCGGGGACGGGACGGACGGGCAGTATGAGGGCATGGTGTATATGTCTTGTACTGAGGAGAATGGTTTTTTCCCTCAGTTGCCCAAGGGGAAGGTGGATCTGATTTATTTGTGCAGTCCGAATAATCCGACGGGGGCTGTTGCGACGATATCTCAGTTGAAGGGTTTCGTGGATTACGCGCTTGAGCATAAGGCGGTGATTATTTTTGACGCTGCTTATGCTTCGTTTATTTCGGACCGGAGACTGCCGCGATCGATTTATGAGGTGGAGGGTGCAAAGGATTGCGCGATTGAAATTAACAGTTTTTCGAAGGAGGCGGGGTTCACGGGTGTGCGCCTTGGATGGACGGTGGTGCCTCAGTCGCTGGTTGTGGAGGACTCCGAGCCGGGGCAGGTGAACGGACATTGGCTGCGGCGTCAGACGACGATGTTTAACGGGGCATCGAATGTGGTGCAGTATGGCGGGTTGGCGGTGATGACGGAGCAGGGCCAAGCAGAGTGTCAGGAGCTCGTCGCTTACTATATGGCGAATGCGAAGCTGATCAAGGAGACGCTGGAGGGGATGGGGATCACTTGTTTTGGGGGTGTGAATGCGCCTTATGTGTGGTTGAAGACTCCGGGGGGCGCGACGTCGTGGGAGTTTTTCGATAAGCTACTTAATGAGACGCATGTGGTGGGTACGCCGGGGGTTGGGTTCGGGCCGAGTGGTGAGCGTTATTTCCGGTTGAGCGCGTTTGGGCATCAAGCGGATATTGGGACGGCTGTGGAGAGTATCAAGGCAAATTTGAAGTTGTAGGTTAGGTTTTTCTTGATAGAAAGACCTAAGCCCGGATTTCCCATATGGAAATCCGGGCTTAATAAAGCATTACAACCATCGCCAGCGCCAATACGCTCATTTTCAGTAGTGCTTTCA
>DTSJ01000037.1:0-1328 GCA_012965445.1 Candidatus Hydrogenedentota bacterium | reverse complement strand
TGAAACCATCATTTTTCGGAATTAGACGACCTGTAATTTTATTGCAATTAGAGGGCTTGGCGTGGTCTTATGGAGAGTGGTCGTTTTCTTCATGGTTAGAGGAGGGTTGATACGGTGGCATTGCGGATTTTCTTTTTGATCTTTGGATTGCTGAGCGTGGCGAACGGGATCTACATGCTGTATCGGCCGGATCACTGGTTTTACAATATTCCTGCGGCGGTTCCTGATACGGGTGAATACAACGCGCATTTTGTGCGGGACATCGGGCTGGCGTATTTGATATCGGGCTTTGGTTTTCTGTGGTCGGCCATTTACATTGCGAAGTGCCGGATCGTGCATCTGGGGAATACGCTGTTCGTCGCGGGACATGCGGTGCTGCACGTCATGGAAATTGCTGTTGGGCGATTGCCTAAGGACCATTTGATTCATGATGCGCCGGGTGTGCTGGTGCCGGGATTGATTATGGTGATACTGTGTGTACCTGCGGTTTGGGACCGTGTGAATCCACTTGACCTGGGGTAGTTAAACCAATCGTGCACGCGGCGAGTCCAAAGAACTGACAGCACCCGGAAGCAAGAAAAAAAGTTGCAGTAAGCGTTGATTTCAGGATATAGTATGGGCCTTGTTTCCGGCACATTCCGGGAACTGATCTGATACCGAATTCATTGGTGAGACAACAACAAAAGGATATTTCAAATGAAAGCACTACTGAAAATGAGCGTATTGGCGCTGGCGATGGTTGTAATGGCGGGTTGCGCGTCTAACGGCGACGGCGGCGGTGCAAGCGACAAGGATCTTGTTGATGCGATAATTGCCGACCAGATAGCATCCTTGAAAGAACAGGATATTGATAAACTGCTTGCTCACTACTCCGAAGATTTTGAGTCTGATCAGGGCGGCGATCTGGCCGGGACCAAAGAATTCATAAATTCTGCGATAGAAGGCGGTCTGCTGGATGGACTCGAGATTGATCTGTCGAGCATGGAGACAACGTTCCCTGAATCCGGTAAAGCTTCCGTAGGACCAGTGGATCTTGAAGCTTCTTTCGGGACGATGACGCTTGAGTTTGATCTCGAAAAACGGGACGGCACTTGGTTGATCGTTTACATGGCCCAGTACTAGGCCTAACCGCGTAAGTAGATTTATTTTCTCTCCCGACTGCCCGGCGGTCGGGAGAGTTTTTTCATTTTTGAACAACGCATGGTTTAGAGTAACCGTATGAGTGAGCCGATACCGAGACGAAATGCGCTGGCAATGATTGGGACAGCATTGGCGGGCGCGTGGACAGCTGCATTTACGGGTTTGACGGGGATTATTGTGTTGAATCC
>DTSJ01000036.1:15423-18470 GCA_012965445.1 Candidatus Hydrogenedentota bacterium | reverse complement strand
CAGGCATTTCAGCAGGGTCGTCTTACCCGCGCCGTTCGGCCCGATGATCGCCGTGCAGGATTTTTCGGCGATATCGAGCGATATCGAATGCAGGATTTCCTTTTTGGACAAACGCACGGACAGGTTTTTGACGGAGAATACCGACGGCATCAGGATGATCCCCAATCGACTTCGGGATGCAGCACCCGTGCGAGATCCTCGACAATATTGACAAAGCGAGGCCCGGGAATCGTTGAGTAGTCCTTCGCGATTACGTAGATTCGCTTGTTTTGGACTGCGACGATTTCCGGCAGCACGTTCCAGTCGCCGATGATGCTCTCAACGGTAATCCCGATGGCTTCGTGCTCCTGCGCCATTTCGACAATGACGTCAGGATTGAGACGCACGAGGCCCTCTCCGGTCAACGAAGGAAAAGGAATTCCCTCTTCGGTCAATACGTTGCGTCCCCCGGCCATTGTGATCACGTCGTCGTACCACTGTCCGCGCCCGGCGGCGTAGACCTCTTCAAGTTTTCCGGTGCCTTTTGAACGCCCCGCTGAGATGAGTACGGTCGGTCGGTCGAGCCCGGCTGTTTTTGTGCGAATGACATCCATGCGTCGATGCAGATCGGCGAGAATGGCGTCGGCGCGGTCAGGAACGTGGAAGGCCGTGGCGACGGCGGTGATGGATTCGAGGATTCCGTCGAGAGTGCGGTGATCGGCGACGAGGGTGCGGAGGCCCAACTCGTCGAAACGCAGCTGCGCATCGGTTGATACGGGCAACAATACGATGAGATCCGGATTTAGATTCAGAATTGCCTCGTAATTCGTATCAAAATGCGCGCCGACCTTTGGTTTCAGGGCTGCCTCGGGCGGATATAGACAGTATTGCGTGACCCCCTGGACGCGATCACCGAGATCGAGTGCGAACAGGATTTCCGTGACGCTGGGCGCAAGGGAGATGATGCGCTGATACCCGGCTTCAGGATACGCTGCGGAATCCCGGACGGCTCCATCAAAAGCCTGCTGGCCGAGATAGCTCAGCGCGAACACGCCGAAAATGACCAGTATCGCGATTCCTTTTTTCATGGTCGGCTAGTATACCCGATGGGGATTCTCTGTGCGACTCAGCTACGGGCGAGAATCAGGGTTACAGCTTCGTAGATACCTGCAAAGGCCAGCATGATCCCCGCCAGCAAAGTACCGCTCAAAAGCGTATAGGAACTCCGCCTGAAATGTTCTGAAAAGTCTTTGTTTATCGCCCCAACAACAAGATTCCCCCAGAAATAAGCCACGCATATACAGGCAAATATATAGGCCTCAAACTCAAGCGTCAATGTTATCGAATGAAACGTATACAGACCCGTCATACCTGCCCAAGATGGCACCATACCGAAGCCCACAAGCGAAAAACTGAGCATTGTTTTGAGGATACCAATCATCGGGAGCAGCAGCGAGACGAGTACGGTCATCAGGAGTGTTTGCAGCACGAAGTTGTTAAAAAAAGTCGCCCACGCCGCACGGGAGATACTGCCGGATGCGTAGGCTTCGCCAATATGGGCAACGCTGCCTTGTTCAAACTGCGAAACGATAAAATTGTTCATCCACATCTGGGCGACGGGCCGCGTATAGCTGAAGATCATCGTGCCGAAGAACGTGCCGTACAAAAGCACGTGCATTCCGAGGACTAATTTGGAATGCTGCAGGAACACGCGGAGAGCGGGGCGTAACGGCCCGCATCTGCCTGAATGGAGAATTCGGAAGGTGGAGAGATGGGCAAGCATCCCGAAGAAGGCTACGATGGTGAGTCCGAGCATGGAAGCGATCGCGATTGCGGGTTTCGCAGGTATCTGGTTTGATGCGAGATTCAGATTTTTCAATTCGCCTTGCGAGGGGTCGAGCGCTTGTATTTCATCGCGCGCATCGAGGTCGAGCCAACCCACGGTTGCGTCGGGATGTGTAAAGAATGCGGACTCCATGGAAGCCTCGCGCGGCAGCAGGTAGGCGAAATGCAGTCCGGCTGCTGAGGAAGTGATGCGGCCTACGACTTCAAACTGCTGATCGTGTAGTGTGAACGAGTCCAGACGCGTGTAGATGCCGGAGAGGACTTCGGGTTCTCCGGGTTCCGGAAGACGTCCAGATGCGAGGAGGCTTTCGAATGTTTCGGTGTCCAAGTCTGCGCAGATGATGGCTTCGGTCTGCTCGATCCCCATTGCTTGGATAATCGCTTCGTATTCCCCCGCTTGGGAAGGGCTGACAGATTCGCGGAGGGATTCGAGAGTATCGCTGATCGTTGAAAATTCGCTCATGGGTACGTGGCGAACGCCGATGGGAATTGTATCGTCCCAAATGGGTTCGCCTTGTTCGGCGTATATGATTCGCAGGCCGGGAGCGTCTTGAAGGCTTAGAGATTCGGCAAAGGATACGGCGATAAGCAACGCCACGCCGAGGAAGACACCGACGAATCCCCAGGCGGGATGATAGGAAAAAGCGAGCGATGTGTCGTCGAGTGAATTTAGTGAGGCGGGTATTTCGGGGTCATCGCTCATGGATCGGGTTGTCGGAATCTATTCCTGATTGGCGAGCACGATTGCGACTTCTTCAGGGGTGCTGCAGGCGAGCAGTTTATCGCAAAAATCGCCTGCGCGCAGGGCCATCATGACTTTCGCGAGAAATCCGAGATATTCTTTATCTGAACCTGAGGGCATGGCGAAGAGGACGACGATATTGACCTTGTCGTTGTCGAGAGAATCGAAATCGATACCGGCTTTACTAATTCCGACGCCGACCGTGGGCTCGGATATTTCGTCGATACGTACATGCGGGATAGCGACGCCTTTGAAGCCAGTACTGCGGATTGATTCGCGTTCATACAGCGCCTGACAGAAAGCTTCGCGGTTGTCAACGACCCCCATCGCGCATATTGCTTCGATTATCGTGTCCAGCGCATCGTGCTTGGATGTTTCGTGTCTCACAATGGGACTCATAGGATGTATTGGACTAATTGGAGAATACGATTTTGTGAACCGAATAAATTCGTCTGTAGCTGCAGTACGAATCTGCTGACCT
>DTSJ01000036.1:12945-15413 GCA_012965445.1 Candidatus Hydrogenedentota bacterium | reverse complement strand
GGATGTTTCGTCTGGGAAAATACAGACTGCTTCTTTCGGAATTTCCCTTCCAAAAGCATTCATGGAAAGCCCCCACTATTTCGTACTTGTACCAAATTGTAAGAGTAGTATTCCATCAGTGGATAAATCAAGTTTCATACGCGATGGCACCGAGAGGGAGGAGTCGACAATCAGAAATACTTGATCTTTTAGGGGTATTAAGGTAAAAATTTGGATATGTGATACTGCTTTGAGTTTAACCATTGAGGTTCATTGAAGATCCATGGCATCTATTGCGATTAAAACAGCCGGCTTGGGCAAGAAATATCGTTCTCATTTTGGACTCAGCCGCCCCCCAACGCTGGATGGTCTAGATCTCGAGATTCGGGAAGGCGAGGTATTCGGATTTCTGGGCAAAAATGGTGCGGGTAAGACGACGACGATCAAGATATTGTGCGGTTTAATTCGTCAGACCAAGGGCGAAGCGTATATTTTTGATCGAAACGTACGGGAAAAGGAGTCGCGCAAATTCGTGGGTTTCCTTCCAGAGAGTCCGTATTTCTATGAGTATCTGACTCCACGCGAGACTCTCGAGTTCTATGGCGAACTGGATGGATTGTCTGTCGGAGAGCGGAAGAAACGGTGGGACTATTTGTCGGAGACATTGAATCTGCGCGATATCGCTCATGACCGTGTTCAGGGATTCTCTAAGGGAATGCGGCAGCGGTTGGGATTCGCGGTGGCGATGGCGGGAGATCCGAAGCTGCTGATTTTGGATGAACCGATGTCGGGATTGGATCCTATGGGTCGGCATATGATTCGTGACTTGATTCAGCATTTGCGGGAGGAAAGGAAAACGATATTCTTCAGTTCACACATCCTTGGGGACGTGGAGCAGGTATGTGATCGGGTGGGCATGTTGATAAACGGTAAGCTGCACCGTGAGGGGTCACTGAGTGATCTGTTGACGCGGGAAACGAGTCGAGTGGACGTTGTGGCGAAGGATGTGACGGAATCGCTGTTTGAAGAGCTGGAGCGTGTTGCGCACCAGGTCCGTACCAATGACGACGGGCACTGCTTCAGCTTTCGAAATCATGACGAAGCGAATGACGCTGCGCGATTGATTGTGGAGCAGCGGGGTACCCTGTTGGAGATGAACCCTATTAAGGAATCGCTGGAAGAGTATTTCGTTCGGCAGCAGGGAGATGCGCAATGAGTATTCTTCCTATTGCTAAAAACACGTACCGGGAGGCGGTACGCGATAAGATCCTTTATCTACTAGTAGTGTTCGGGTGCCTTTCGATATTGGCTTCGAAAATTCTTGGTTTCGTGAGTATTGGAGATGAGATGAAGATCATTACAGATATTTCGCTGGCATCGATTTCGTTGTTCGGCGCGCTGATCGCGGTCTTCGTCGGCACGAATTTAGTATATAAGGAGATCGATAAACGTACGCTGTATACGATTTTGTGTCGGCCGATATCGCGTTTTGAATTTGTGCTGGGGAAGTATCTCGGGCTTGTGTGTTTGATCGGTATGACGACGCTGCTGATGACGCTTATTTCAGCTTTGTACATAATTGCTATGGGCGGGAGTATCGACGCGATGTTTTTTGTAGCGGTATTGCTTATCTACATTAAGCTCCTGCTTGTAACCGCGTTCGCGGTACTGTTATCGTCTCTGGCTTCTCCGATTCTTGGCGCAGCAATCGTAATGTCGGGTTATGTATTGGGACATGCGACGGGGATTCTCATTGATCTCCCGCCACAGTTTGCGGGGACTTTTATGGAAAAGGTTATGCGCGGCCTGTATTTTGTAACGCCGAACCTTTCGAATTTCGACATTTGGCAGGAGTATGCAAATGGAATCGATATCTCTCAGAAATATGTAATGTGGACAGTGGTATACGGTGTTCTATACACAGGCTTGGTGTTGTATTTGGCGACGGTCGCTTTCAGGAACAAGGACGTATAGAGATGTCAGAAAAGACGAAATCGATTTCGAGTGTTTTTTCGCGTCTGGTGTTTCCGGTCATCATTGCAGTTGCCGGCATCTTCGGCCTGGGAATGGTTCAAAGCCATGTTGATACGTTGAGAGATCTGGATGTGAATGACGAGCTGCTTTATTTTCCGAACGCGAAATCGCTGCGCTATTTCACGGCGGGGCTGGACAATGTCGTTGCAGATTTCATGTGGTATCGAACGGTTCAGTATACTGCGCAGGAGTTCAACTCACAGGAGAAAAAATTCGAGTGGCTCGATCATATGGTCGGGATAGTGACTTCTCTTGATCCTCATTACATCGACGCTTATCGATATGGCGGTCTATTTTTGGCCTTGATTGACGCTGAGGAGCTCAGTATCCCTATTCTCAAGGAGGGGTTTAGAAACAATCCGCTTTCCTGGGAGATCCCCTACGAGCTGCATACGATCTACTTGATGAACCGGCGTCAATCAAGGCCAAAAATAGACCGCCATATCGATAAGCGT
>DTSJ01000036.1:0-12935 GCA_012965445.1 Candidatus Hydrogenedentota bacterium | reverse complement strand
TGATGAACCGGCGTGATCAGGAGGGCTCTCGGGTAATCGCGAGCCATTACGCGCTTCTGGTTGCTGAACGTCACGAGAACGACTATAGACAGTTCTATATCGAACTTGCACAATCCCTGCTGAGCGGTGAGGACATGCATGACGAGGCGATCGCGATAATGACGATTGCGGTGAGAGACGCTACGGATCCTTTTCTTAAAAAGCAGGCAGAGACTCGGCTGTTGTACGCGCACATAGAAAAGAACTTGTCCGTGTTGCGTAAGACCGCTGCACTTTACGTCTCTTCCATCGGAAAGCCGATCGAGTCGATAGAGGATTTGATCGATGCCGGATTGATTGACACGTCGGGCGAGAATGCCGACGAAGGTGAATATTTTGTGGACGCTTCCGGCTTCATCCAAAACGAGGTTATCGCGGCGAATATCGAATCCCGATTGCGGAGTAGAATCAATCGTCATCTGAGAGAATTTCAGGAGGAAATCGGCCGCAACCCCCGGAGCCTGGACGAACTGACGACCCACAGGGGAAAACCTCCGTATGGGCATCCGCTGCCGGATAAGGATTGGCTGTACAACTCCGCGACTGACGAATTGACGGTGCAATAGCCGAACGGCGCGATGGCATTCTGCAGGGACTCTCAGGAACTCGAATCGAGGCATTATTTGGACTCCACCCCCCGTCATTTACTACAATCTCCATTTTCCGCTACAACGCATTTGCAGACTATCTAAGGATCCCCCTACAGTGAAAAATCACACTATCTGTGTTTACGCTTCGTCGGAGAATTTACCGAAAGAAGAACAATTCGCGTATAAGCTGGCCCGAATGGCATCAGACGACGCGCCGATCGATCCGACATCCGAAGAAATGGTGATCAACCGTATTATCGACAATGCTTCTGTCGCGATGGCTTCGGTAAATCGAACTCCGGTCGAAAATGCCCGATCGCAGGCGCTTGCGCATCCGCGCAGCGGTGGTGCGACGGTGTTTGGTATGCCCAATGACCAGCTTTTCGAGGCCACTTGGGCGGCCTGGGCAAACGGGACGGCGGTGCGGGAGCTGGATTTCCATGATACTTTTCTGGCGGCAGAGTATTCGCATCCGGGCGATAACATCCCTCCGATTCTTGCCGTTTCCCAGCAGTTGGGTAAGAACGGCAAGGAACTTATCAACGGCGTTTTGACCGGCTACGAAGTACAGGTAAATCTCGTCAAGGGAATCTGCCTGTACAAGTTCAAAAAAGACCACTGTGCGCACATGTGCCCGGGTCAGGCGGCGGGTATCGGCACGATGCTTGGACTGGATACGGACACCATTTTCCAATCGGTCACAATCTGGCCGTACACGTTTCTTTCTCGACTCGCCAGTCGCGTAAGGGAGAGATTTCTTCGTGGAAGGCTTATGTACCCGCGCATTCCGAAAAGCTGGCGATAGAGGCCGTGGATCGCGCGATGCGGGGTGAGAAATCTCCGTCGCCAATCTACGAAGGTGAAGACAGTGTGATTGCGTGGATGCTAGACGGGCCGGATGGATCGTATGAAGTACCGCTGCCGGAAATTGGCGAAAGCAAGCGTGCCATTCTCGATACTTACACGAAAGAGCATTCGGCGGAGTATCAGGCGCAGGCGCTGATCGACCTTGCTTTTCGCATGCGCGAGAAAATCACGAACTTTGATGATATCGAAAGCATCCTGCTGCACACGAGCCATCACACCCACTACGTGATCGGCACGGGGGCGAATGACCCGCAGAAGATGGACCCGAAGGCCAGTCGTGAAACGCTGGACCACAGCATTATGTATATCTTTACGATCGCCCTGCAGGACGGCACCTGGCACCATGTGGACAGTTACTCGCCCGAGCGGGCTGGACGTGCGGATACTATGGAGCTGTGGCACAAAATTGCGACCTGTGAAGACCCTGAGTGGACCTCGCGTTACCATGACAGCGATCCGAAACGGAAGGCTTTTGGCGCGAAGGTAGAGATTACGTTCAATAACGGCGAGAAACTTGTTGACGAGCTTGCTTTGGCAAACGCGCATTCAGACGGCGCACGGCCTTTCGAGCGCATGGATTATATCCAGAAGTTTGCGACGCTGACAGAGGATGTGATCACTGCGGACGAGAGCGCGCGCTTCCTGGATACGGTGCAGGATCTTCCGAAGCTGTCCGGCGACCAACTTGCGGGGCTGAATGTTCAAGCGTCGGCGGCGAAAATGCCGCTGCGCGAGCGTGATACTCGCGGTATTTTTTAGAACAGGGTGTTGAGGTGTGCGGCAGGGCGTCCCGCGCTCTCGATCAGGATTCAGGGCTGTACTTGTCGTAGAACATACCACCGAAAGTATCGTTACATGCTGCGCAAGGTATTGATATCCGCTCTGAGCCGATCTATTTCCTCGGGTTCCGTTCCGGTGTAGAAACCGCGAAGATTTCCTTTTCGATCAACCAACGTGAACTTGGAACTGTGATTAATCATTTCATCGCCAAATCCGATCATAAACCCTTCCGTCGACAATTTTTTGATATCGGCTTCGCTCCCGGTCAAAAAATGCCATCGAACGTGGTTGGCGTCATATTTCTCGGCATAGGCAGCCAGGACTTCGGGACTGTCGCGTTTGGGGTCAACAGTTATGGAAACGAAATGTACATCATCGACGTCGGCGAAATCGCTCTGGAGAGTTGACATGCTGCGGCTCATTTTCGGACAAACGCCTGGGCATGAGGTAAAAATGAAATCGACGACCCATACTTTGTTGTCCATATCGGCGAGCTTCATCATCGCGCCAGACTGATCCTGAAGTTGAAAGTCTGTTACGTGTCCTATCACCGGAAGAATCTCTTGTTGGGCTGTGAATTCAGCTGACTTTCTTTCAGCGACTGCCTGTCGATCTTTTTCAATCGCGGACATCGCGAAGAGCATTGCTACGAGTCCGATGACCGAGAGTACGGTCATTACTAGTGCATAGGTTCTAGTTGTCATTGAGATTCCCTTTATACAGAGGTGGCGGCGAACTGACCGCACCATTTAGATTACAGAAGATCGATAGCGGAGTCCACTGCGATAATGATTAGCAACAGGGGCAGATATATCAGTGATACACGCATGAGCGTTCGGGCTGTATCATCATTTTTGTCGCGCACGAACTTAACGCCGTACGCCAGGAACAGGATGCCGAGTTCAAGCGCTCCTGTGAAATAGACCCATCCTGACATATCGATGAAAGTCGGAATAAGCGAGACGGGAATGAGCAGAAGACAGAATCCGATTACCTGCCTCGACATTCTTTTTCCGTCTGGATGAACAACGGGCAGCATTTTGAGTCCGCCGCGTTCATAGTCATCGCGATACATCCAGGCGATGGCCCAGAAGTGCGGGTGCTGCCAGATATACATGATTGCGAAAAGAATCCAGGCACCGACATCGAGAGTGTTTGATGCGGCGGCCCATCCCATGAGGGGCGGCATTGCACCCGGAATCGCGCCGACGGAGGTATTCCACCATGTCAGTCGTTTCATCGGAGTGTAGACGAGTACATAGAGGAAGGTGCTTTGAAGCGTCAGAAACGCGGTCAGCAGATTGACGTAGAACAGCAGCAGGAAGCATCCACTTAACGCCATCGTCACACCGAGGTAGAGGGCCACGGAAGGAGAAATGATGCCGGCCGGTATCGGGCGGTTTTTTGTGCGTTCCATCTTCGCGTCGACATCCTGCTCAAGATACTGATTGAGTACGGAGGCGCCGCCGCCGGCCAATGCGATTCCAAGCATGGCAATCAGGAACTGCTGCATGTCTCCGGAGGATGCGTTGTGCATCGTTGAGAGGAAATAGCCGGTCGCGGCGGTTACCACTACCATGAGCGCGATGCGGGGTTTGGTTAATTCTATGTATGCCGATAACGGCACGGACTTATCTTGATTCACGGGAATCGGACCTTTATTTAACTGCAAAGTATGAACTTCCTTCTACGATTGGTTAGTTTAGCATGGAACTGCCGGTATTTGCTTCCGGCGCGACGTATTCCTGCACCTCGGATTCCTGCCACAAGCTCAACGGAGCTGCGCGAAGCGTGAGCCACCAGCTTACTCCCAGCGTCGCGGCACCGGTTACTACATGAATGCTCGTGATGAGCGGTACGCGATGGCTGATGACGGTGAGGATACCAAGCAAAATCTGTATTGTCACGAGTACCATCAGGGCGATGGTGGTCTTCCATAGGTTCGGATATTGATCACGTGCGGCTCCGGCACGTTTGGCAACATAGAACAAAGCAGCCAAAACAGCGACTGCTCCGAGACGATGAATGAAGTGCGCCCAGAGTTGCGCGAGCGTAACTTGCTCGAGATTGATACCTGTTTCGAAGGTGTAGTCGAGACGCCAGTTGTTGACCCAGTCGACGGACTCTTGCGTGAAGAAGGGAACTATCTGTCCTGCCATCAGCGGGAAATCGGGCAGCGCAAGTCCTGATTCGGTATGGCGTATGATGGCGCCGAGAATCAGCTGGAGATAGATCACGGCGGACATAATCAGGGCTGGTTTCAATACGGGATTGCCTTCGAGCGCGGCGGGGGCCTCCTCGCGTTCTCGCCATTCTCTGGAGAGGGTATAGGCCAGTAGAATGGTGATCATCAGGAATGTCTGGGCGAGTACGCCGTGGGATACGGACACCCATGCGGGCAAAAGGAGAACAACGGTCAGGCCGCCGAGCAATCCTTGTGCGATCACGGCGACGAGGGCGAGTTTGCTGAGGTTCTTGACCCATTTACGGGAATCCGCGATGTGGACCCAGACCATGATGATGATGGTCAGGAGTCCGATGAATGAGGCGACCAATCGGTGGGTGTGTTCGTGCCAGATACCGCCGACCCAATTGTTGTAGTGAAACGTGAACATATTCTCGCCGAAGGATGTGGGCCAGTCGGGTACGGCGAGCCCTGCTTCGTGGCTTTTCACCTGTCCGCCCATAAAAATGAGGAACAGGGTGAGCACGACGAGCAGCTTCGCATAGCGGCTGAGCCATGGGCGTAGGGCGGGTGCAGTTGTATTTTCGGAATTGCTCAATGTAAGCAGCCAACAATGTTAGGGGTTGAAAGTTTTGACACACCGGAAGCAGCCCCGGCACGGTCCCATAAATACTTTGTCGTATCCTATCTGGCTCGATAGTTGTCGTTGAAGGCGCATAGTTTCGCATAATAAGGACTCGTGTAGCAACCTTTTTCGGAGTTGAGGGCATACAAAACAAGGAGAAAACTCCTCGAAATCGGAATAATATTGACAATTCCGTGCTATTCGAGCGAAGATCAAGTATCTAAGCGCGGGACGGGGGGCGAATGTGGACGTAATCCAGGACATTGATATCAGCAATCTTGATTCTAATCAGGTTGCGATTGTGGTGGCTGCAGTTATGGGCGTGGGTGCCTGGTACTGCTTTCTGGGGTACAAGACGTTGAAGTTTATTATCGGCCTTACGGGTTTCATTCTCGCGGGGGGTGTGGCTGGGCTGTTGGTCCACTGGATTACGGATGGACACATGATCGCGTTGATTATTGCTACTTTGATTGGGGGGATATGCGGCGCTTTTGCTTTGTTCTTCCTGTTTCGCGCGGGGATTTTTTCGCTGGGCCTGCTGGGTGCTACGCTGGTCGCGCATAACGCTCTGGCTGACCGTCCTGAGTCCTGGGCACCCCTCGTGGTACTGGGGCTGGGGGTCGTTGGAGGGTTGTTTGCGCTGCTCATAGAGCGTCCTGTGATGATTCTGACGACGGCGGTTCTTGGTTCGTGGTTCATCATATCGGGCGGGGTATATTTTTATTCCGGTTCGCCGGAGATCATGGATCTTACGCAGGCCTTTGCCATTGAGGAAGAGCGCGGCATAATCCTGGCCTGCTGGGTGGTGCTATCAGTCGCAGGGTTTATGGCGCAACGGGCCACGAACAAAAAGGGCGGTGCCAAGCCGGACGGAGACGGCAAGTAGACCTGCTTGTCTACACGACTCCGTAGGCAAGCATGGCATCGGCGACACGGACGAAGCCTGCCAGGTTGGCACCTTTGACATAGTCGATGTGTTCGCTGTCGGTATCGCCGTATTTTACACATTGGATGTGAATTTCTTTCATGATGGATTTGAGTTTTTCATCCACCTCGACGGCGGTCCATGACATGCGCTGCGCGTTTTGCGACTGCTCAAGACCAGAGACTGTGACACCGCCTGCATTGGCGGCTTTACTTGGCGCGAAGAGCACTTTTGCATCCTGGAAGATGTTGATGCCTTCGATGACGGTGGGCATGTTGGCTCCTTCGCCGACGACCTTGATACCGTTGTCCACGAGGGTCTGGGCGTCCTCGGCGCTTATTTCGTTTTGGGTGGCTGAGGGGAATGCGATATCGCAAGGTATTCCCCAGGGCCTTTTACCTTCGAGATACTCGCATCCAAATTTCTCTGCGTACTCGCTGATGCGGCCGCGCCTGACGTTTTTAAGATCCATGATGTAGTTCAATTTGTCCATATCGATTCCATCGGGATCGTAGATCGTGCCGCCGGAATCGGACGCGGTAACGGGCTTGGCGCCCAGGTGCAGCAACTTTTCGATTGTATGCTGCGCCACATTTCCCGAGCCGGACACGGCACATGTTTTTCCTTCGACACTATCGCCATTGCGCTCGAGCATTTGTTCCACGAGATAGACACAGCCGAAACCGGTGGCTTCTTTACGGATTTTACTTCCTCCGAACTCAAGGCCTTTGCCAGTTAGTGCGCCGGTGAACTCGTTGATCATGCGCATGTACTGTCCGAAGAGAAATCCGATCTCGCGTGCGCCGACACCGATGTCTCCGGCAGGAACGTCGGTGTCTTTCCCGATGTGTTTGGTGAGTTCTGTCATAAAGGACTGACAGAAGCGCATGACTTCGTTATCAGATTTTCCTTTGGGGTTGAAGTTTGCGCCGCCTTTAGCACCGCCCATGGGCAGGGTGGTGAGGCTATTTTTGAGTGTTTGTTCAAAGGCGAGGAATTTCAAGATGCTTTCGTTTACGGAGGGATGAAAGCGAAGTCCTCCTTTGTACGGCCCAATGGCATTGTTACACTGCACGCGGTATCCGCGGTTCACGCGATAGTTGCCTTCGTCATCCATCCAGGAAACGCGAAATATGATGATGCGATCGGGTTCGGTCAATCGTTCGAGAATCTGGGCCTTTCGATATTTCGGATTATCGAGCATGAACGGCATGATTGATTCGGTTGCTTCCTGGACTGCCTGATGAAACTCGGGCTGGCCGGCGTTGCGCTTGATCAATCCCTCCATGAAGGTATCAATTTCTTTCTGGACGGATTTATCGTTCATTGCGGACTCCTTGCGGCTGGTTTTCCCGAATCTATGCCTCTTAGATGTACCATATATTGTTGCATTGTTCCACTATATTTAGTCACAATCATGCTTTTATCAGTCGTTTCGCAGCAGACTACGGCAATTTCATGCGTCACGACGACATTTCATACTCAAAGGACGAATGATGGATTTTCAGGATACGGAAGAGCAGCGAATGATCCGCGAACAGGTGCGGCAGCTGGCGGAGAGTTTTGATTTGGATTATTGGCTGGAACGTGACCGCACCAAGACCTATCCGCATGAGTTTTTTCAGGCTTTTGCGGATGCGGGATGGCTGGGCGTGGCGATACCGGAAGCCTACGGCGGGGCAGGTCTGGGGATCATGGAGGCGTGCATACTGCTGCAGGAAATTTGCGCGTCGGGCGCGGGCACGAGCGGCTCCTCCCCCATTCACTTTGCGATTTTTCCGCCTATGCCGATTGTGAAGTATGGCAGCGAAGAACAAAAGAAGGCCTATTTGCCTGCGATTGCCGACGGTACGATGAAACTTGGATTCAGCATCACAGAGCCGGATGCTGGAACGGACACGACACGAATCACGACTCACGCGGAACGGGACGGTGATGATTTCATTATCACCGGACGCAAGGTGTGGTCGACGAATCTTCAGAACGCGACCCGCACTTTGATTTTAGTGCGTACGACACCCTATGAGCATGTAGAGAAGAAGACGCTGGGGATGTCGCTGTTTCTGATGGAATTGAAGCTGCCGGGCATCGAAATTCGCGAGATTGAAAAACTGGGCCGTCATTCGGTGGATTCGAACGAGCTGTATCTGGATCAGGTACGGGTCCCGGCAAAAGATCTGATTGGTGAGGAGGGGCAGGGCTTCTATCACCTCATATCGGGACTCAATACTGAGCGGCTTATGGTGGCGGCGGAAGCAATCGGTATTGGACAGGCCGCTCTGAAACTGGCCGTGAAGTATGCAAACGAACGGGTCGTGTTTGGTCGTCCGATTGGCATGAACCAGGGTATTCAGTTTCCGCTTGCACGGGCGTATGCGAAACTGGAGACGGCTGAACTGATGGTTCAGAAAGGCGCGTGGAGATTTGACAACGACCAGCCGTGCGGCAAGGAGGCGAATATTGCCAAGCATGAGGCTGCGGAAGCGGGCTTCGAAGCCTGCGACGCATCCATTCAGACGCACGGAGGGATGGGGTATGCGCGTGAGTTTCATGTTGAGCGTTTGTGGCGTGAGGTGCGACTCTACAAACTGGCACCCGTATCGCAAGAGATGGCGCTGAACTTTATCGGCGAACACGTTCTGAAACTACCGAAATCTTATTAGGAGTCATGTCCGATTCAGACGACTAACGAACAGTGGGTTCGCCAGACAGATATCCCAACTTGACAAAGAACCTATCCATGGCGGTCACGGTATCGATATAGTTCGATCCGTCGCCTCGCCCGAAATTGAAAAATCCGTGCGCCTCGTCATCGTACTGCCTGAGCGTGCAGTCATTTCCTGCATCGTTCATCGCCTTGGTAAAAGCGATGGAGGTTTCGATGGGGACGGTCGTATCTGCCTTGCCATGGAAGATCAGGGTAGGCGGATTTCCCGGTTTAACGTGATGAATGGGCGAGACGGACTTGTTGTCAGCACCAATTCGCTCTCGCAGGGATTTGATTCGTTTTTCGTCCATCGGAATACCATTGTATGGTGCGAGAACGGTCGCGGGGTTGAACAGAACGAGCGCATTCGGCACGGAACTGATATCAAGTTCCTGATCGTCGTGCTCAAAGCCAGGAACGAGTCCTGTGGCCGCAGCGAGATGTCCTCCGGCAGACCCTCCACAGGCAACAAATCGCTGCGCGGCTATCCCGAGTCGCTTTGCGTTTGCCCTCGTCCATCGGATGGCCGCCTTGGCGTCACTGAGGCAATCGGTCACTTTGGCGCCATTGCGATCGGCAACTCGGTAGTCTGCGACAAGGGCGAACATACCCCTGGAAGCAAGGTACTTGCTCTGCTCTAAAAACTGCTCTGGAGATCCCCTGCGCCACCCTCCGCCGAAAAAGAAAATGGCCGCCGGGTAGCGTTTTCTTGGAGAGAAATTGTCTGGCTTGAAAATGTAGATATTGAGATCGACATCGTCGCTGGTGTGAAAGGCCTCGACATCGGCACCTGGCATTTCGGGTGGATAGGAAAGCTGCGCGAATGCGGGTGAAGTGACACAAAGCAGAATACATAAAATAGCTGCGTTACACATTGTGTCGCTTCTCCTGTCGAATTGCTTTCGGCGAATTCAGCCTCGCTGATCAGGGATCGATAATGACGGTACGGGCGTTATCGGGGCTATGCTGGTGGCCCTCGTGCTCGTCACCGCCGCCAGCGGCTTTGGTTGCTGCTTCCACCTCGCTGAGGAGCGCTTCTTTGGCTTGCTGCTGAAGTTTTTGCTGCATGTACTGCACGTTGCGGCTCATTACGGAATACTGAATTCCCAGGGACTGCGCGACTTCGCGGCTCCAGTAACTCGGACGGTGCTCGCCGGGCGACTGACCGTAGGTAAACGGGATGTTGTTCTGCATCATCAACATTGCGAATTCCTGCGACACACTCAGCAGCCCGTCCTGCATTCCGCAATCGAGGTAAATGTGGGGAAGCAGCTTCTCAGGGATCTTTTGAATCAGGAAAAAGGGATCGTATTGATTGCAATCTTCGACTGTAAGAAAGGGGAGACCGTTGGGATAACGCTCGTGCTGGCGGGTGAAGCCGGGGATGGCGATCAGTTCCGGGACGTCGGTATCCTTGACGTTGACCTCGGGCGGTGGAGATACGGAACGCGGCGGCGTCTGACCTGCTTCGATACCTTCGCGGGCGGTGCGCGCATATCCTAGAGCGCCGCTGTGGGAGGCAATAGAGCAAAACATCTCCGGATGGCGCAGTCCAAGGTTTAGCGCACCGTAGCCTCCCATTGAGAGTCCGCTGATCGCACGACCTTCGCGCGCGGGTACGGTACGGAAAGTCTGATCTACGTTGTGAATGAGATCGTAGATGATAAAGTCTTCCCAGTTGTTCAGCTCGTCGTTATCGTTCTCGGCCCAGTTGATGTACCAGGAGTTCCCCACGTCCGGCATAACGATAATGATATCGCTGTAGGTGTCGAGGTATTCAGAGACTCCCATCATCGGCCAGACGGTATAATTCTGCGAGAAGCCGTGAAGCATGTAGATGACTGGGTAGCGTTGTTCGGAGTCGTCGTAGCCGTCGGGCAGTAAAATCATATACTTGGTTTCGCGACCAATTGACAAGGCTTCGAAAGCAACGATGCGGAGGTCTTTGGTAATCCCCGGTACTTCGATGCTGTGTACCTCTACTTCGATTTCGATTTGTTCGGGAGCTTCCTCAGCGGCTGCACCCTCCGAAACGGTGACCTGCGCCCATGCTGGTGCCAACAGCATGGTCCATGCACAAATTGTTACTCCGAACCGTGTCATTCTTTTTCTCCTTGTCGCGCTTTCAAACAGACTATTTCACATTGTAGCTTAATTCGGGGGAGCCTTGTGAAATTTTCCGACCATGGATTATACCTTCAATCGTAAACAGTATCAGTGATGCCCAGACGCAGCCAAACGTCACCAGCTGTACGCTGTCAAAGGACTCTCCGAAAGCGAAGACTCCCAACAAAAAAGTTAGTGTCGGCCCCATGTACTGGAGGATACCGACGGTAGAATACGGAATCCGTTTAATGCCGGATGCGAAACACATGAGTGGTGCAATCGTTATGGGGCCGCACAACATGATCAGAAACTTCAAATCCCATCCTTCGTTCAAGAATACAATATTGCTCTGGGTACCCAGATATATCAGGTAGACCAAGGCGAACGGAGCGGTTATCATCGACTCCATGAGCAAACCATTGAACGAATCAATATTGATACGTTTTCGCAATAATCCGTAAGTCCCGAACGTCAGAGGCAGCACCATAGCAATCCAGGGCAATTTGCCGAATTGGACGACCATAAACAAAACACCGGAACCCGCCAGCAGCACGGACACAGTCTGGCCTATGCGCAGACGCTCCCTTAGAAACACCATTCCGAGGAAAACGTTGCATAATGGGTTGATAAAATAGCCCATGCTGGCGTCCAGCAGGCGCTCATGGGTAACGGCCCAGGTGAAAACGAGCCAATTGGCGGATATTAGGGCGGCAGTGACCATCATAAGACCGAAAGTGCGCTTGTTAAGCAGATATCCCTTGAGGGTACCCAGTTTGCCGGTAAATGCCCCTACGCTCAACAGAATGGCCATCATCCAGAGTATGCGGTGAGCAACTATTTCCGGCGCGGAAACTTCGCGTATCATTCGGAAATAGATCGGGTTCAGCCCCCAGATGGTGAATGCGCTGAGGGCAAATATCAAACCGCGTTTTGTTTCGTTGGGAATTTCTTGTTCCATGAAGCCTGCTTCCTGGGAGTGGGCCAGACGGCCCGCGCCATCAGGACTTGTTCTCGATTAGACAGCCTATACCCTGTCCGCCGCCTATGCACATTGCGGCGATTCCGTAGCGTCCGCCTCTTCGTTTTAGTTCGTGGATAAGCGTGGTGACGATGCGCGCGCCGCTGCAGCCGATGGGATGTCCAAGAGCGATTGCCCCGCCGTTCACGTTGACTTTTTCGATATCCATTCCGAGTTCCCGAACGACGGCTATGGATTGGACGGCGAAAGCTTCGTTGAGTTCCCAAAGGTCGATGTCGTCGATGCTCAGGCCGTTGTGCTGAAGCAGTTTTTGGACGGAAGCGATTGGGCCGAGACCCATCGTCGTGGGACTGCACCCGCTGGACCGGACGTCGCGCAGATACACGGCATTGTCGGTCTTGATGTTGTCGGGAGCGTCATCGGAGACGAGTACGGCAGCTGATGCGCCGTCGTTAATTCCCGACGCGTTTGCGGCGGTGACGGTGCCATCTTTCTTGAAGGCGGGGCGGAGTTTTCCAAGACCTTCGAGAGATGAATCGGCCTTGGGATACTCGTCGGTATCGACGATGGTTTCTTTGCGGCGCTGCTTGACGGTTACGGCGACGATCTCGTCGTCGAAGCGTCCAGCTTCCTGGGCGGCGGCGCATTTCTGCTGGCTTGAGAGGGAGAAGGCATCCTGCTCATCACGGGCTATGGAGAATTTTTCCGCGATGTTCTCTGCCGTGATTCCCATGTGATACTGGTTGAACACGTCGGTCAAACCGTCTGCCACCATACTGTCGATGGCTTGTACGTCTCCGAGTCTTGCACCACTGCGCATACTAGGAAGCAGGTAGGGTGCCTGGGTCATGTTCTCCGTTCCGCCCGCTAAAACCACGTCGGCTCGTTCGAGTGCGATGGCCTGCCAGGCGAGTTCGAGGGCTTTCATGCCAGAGCCGCAGACTTTGTTGACGGTGAAGGACGAGACGCCTTCGGGGATTCCGGTGCCGATGGAAATCTGGCGTGCGGGGTTTTGGCCCAGACCAGCCTGCAGGACGTTGCCGTAGATGACTTCTTCGATTTGGTCGGGAGTCGCGCTACTCCTGGAGAGGGCTTCGTTTGCGGTCGCTATCCCGAGGTCAACAGCAGAGGC
>DTSJ01000035.1 GCA_012965445.1 Candidatus Hydrogenedentota bacterium | reverse complement strand
AGCCTAAAGCGGTTGCTGCAAAGAAAAAGACTGCGAAGAAGAAAGCAGCTGAATCTCTGTAAACCGGTCCTGCGTATACACCCCGAACACATCCCGATCCGCCGGCCCCGGCACATCCACCGTCCGCTGCTTCTCCATCGTCCTCTGCAACGCCCGCAGCCGATCCCGCAGCTCCGCAGCCTTCTCAAACTCCAGCTTGTCCGCACGCGTCTTGATAGACTCCTTCAGCTGCTTCTCCAGGTCCAGACTCTTCCCCCCCAGAATGAGCGCAGCCTCATCCACGACTTCGTGATACTCCTCCCGCGTCACCTTCCCCACACAAGGCGCATTACACTGCCCCATCTGATAATAAATACAAGGCCGGACCCGATTATCCATCACATGATCAGAACAAGTCCGCAGCGGCAGCATCCGCTGAATCTGTCGCAGCGTGTCCCGCACCGATCCCGCACTCGAATAAGGTCCAAAATACAGGGCTCCGTCCTTTTTATACCGCCGGACCACCGTAATCCGCGGGAAATCCTGCTTTTTGTCAATCCGAAGGCTCACATAGGTCTTATCATCCTTCAGCTGCACGTTATACCGGGGCCGAAACTGCTTAATCAGGCTGTTTTCGAGCAGCAGCGCCTCTTTTTCATTCGTCGTTACCAAAAAATCAATATGTGCAACACGCCGCATCAAAAACTTCACGCTATATCGGCTGTCCTGATCGTTGATATACGTCCGGATACGGTTCCGCAGGTTCTTAGCCTTCCAAATGATCCGGACACACTTAGGTCTATAAATGATTTTGAACTCGCGTCGCGGCTGTCGTATTTTCTCTGGAGCACAATGCCAGATGAGGAACTGTTCACGCTCGCGCGCGCCGGGATGTTGCACGACCCGGAAGTAATTATGGATCAAGTTACACGCATGATTGCTGACCCGAAAGCGGGAAAGTTGGTCTCGAATTTTGCTGGGCAATGGCTGCAGTTAAGAAATCTGGCGTTGGTAAATCGAGATCGCGAACTGTATCCGAACTTCAATGGAAGATTGCGAAGGGCAATGGAACGTGAATCGTACATGTTTTTCGAAACGATACTTCGCGAAGATCGAAGCATTCTGAACTTTCTCGATGCCGACTTTACGTTTGTAAACCAGACTTTGGCGAAGCATTACGGTATCGAGGGCGTTGAGGGAGACGAGCTTCGCAGGGTCTCCCTTGAAGGGGACGAGCGCGGCGGCGTTCTTACCCAGGCAAGTGTGCTCACATTGACTTCCTATCCCACTCGAACCTCTCCCGTCGTTCGTGGAGCATGGATATTGGAGAATATTCTCGGCACGGTACCCCCTCCCCCACCCGAAAACGTACCGCCACTGGAGGTCAATCCAAGGAAATTGGAAGGAACCATCAGAGAACAGTTCGAAAAACATCGTGCAAACGAGGCGTGCGCTTCGTGCCACAGCCGTATCGACCCTCTCGGATTTAGCCTCGAAAACTATGACGCAATAGGGCGCTGGCGCACGGAGGAGCGGGGTCATCCGGTG
>DTSJ01000034.1 GCA_012965445.1 Candidatus Hydrogenedentota bacterium | reverse complement strand
ATAGGTAAGGAATTGAATGTTGCGCGTTATCTGTTGGAGCGCGGTGCGGATGTGATGATCCCGGATGAGCGCGGGAAAACACCTCTACACACAGATATACCGGAAAGCATCGCGTTGTTACGCGAGTTCGGCTATCAGCCCATGTCCTACGACAATAAAGTTGCGCAACCATAGCCTCTATATGGCATGATGTCTCCTCAGTTTAAAACCACAGGAGACGATTCATGTTTGATATGACAGGCCAAAACGTACTTATCACCGGTTCCTCCAAAGGCATCGGAAAAGCCATCGCCGAAGGCATGGCCGCACAAGGCGCGAACGTCGTGATTTCAAGCCGTAAAGGCGACGTATGCGACGCAGTCGCCGAAGACATCAGTTCCAGAGGCGGCGGCAAGGCCGTGTCCATCCCCTGCAACATTTCGCACAAAGAGCAGCTCGAAAATCTCGTCGCGCAGACCCACGAGCAGCTCGGCGACATCCATACGCTCGTGTGCAACGCCGCCGTGAACCCCCATTTCGGTTCCCTGTCGACGATAGAAGACACCGCTTTCGAAAAAGTGCTGCACTGCAACATCACCAGCAATCACTGGCTCTGCCAGATGGTCCTCCCCGAGATGACCGAACGCAAAGACGGCTCAATCATCATCGTATCCAGCGTCGGCGCCTACCGCGGCAGCACCCATCTCGGTGCATATGTCATCTCCAAAGGCGCAGACATCCAGCTCATTCGTTGCCTCGCAGTCGAGAACGGCCCCAACAACATTCGCGTAAACGGCATCGCCCCCGGACTCATCAAGACCGACTTCGCCAAAGCCCTCTGGGAAGATCCCGTACGCGCCAAAAAAGTCGAAGCCACCTACCCGCTGCGTCGTCTAGGCGAGCCCGAAGACCTCGCCGGAACCGCAATCCTCCTCGCAACAAAACCCGGCAACTACATCACAGGCCAAACCTTCACAGTAGACGGCGGAGGACTATGCGGTTAAACAAACCTGCTAGCGTATTGGTGGACGGGAGGTAGAGTCATATCGGAGATCCCAAAGGCGGAACTTTCGCGGCAAGAGAAATTCGTCATCACCTTCGTCCTTGTCACGGATGTAGTGATGATCGCCGTCATACTTGCGATGGTCGTTATCGGAGTATTCGAACTCTCCATTGCGGGCATAGCATTGCTCGCAATGGTTCCTTTCGCCATCGTGGTGCCGCTCGTCCTGACGATCATATTCAAAAGCCAGGCACAGAAGCGTTACGAACGCGCAAAAGAGGTTCACGACTTTGCTGAGGAAAACGGATTCGAGTTTACACATGTCGTGCAGAATATAAAGGATTCCCTGGACAGTAACGTCGAGTTTCCGAAGCGTCATGGATTCGTGCGTAACAGGGTCGATAAGGAAGTTTCCGGCGGGACATTCACAATGCTGGATCACCAATATACGGTAGGAAGCCAAAACAACAGGAGAGTAATTCGCGAGTCAATTGGAATCTACCACTCGCCCGGCCTCAACCTCCCGATTTTCTTTATGCGACCCGAACAATTCGGCGACGGAGTACTCAAGTTTTTCAAGGGAGACGATATCAATTTTGACGACTATCCAGAGTTTTCGAAAAAGTACAACCTGCGCGGGGACGACGAAGCGTCGCTGCGTTCTTTCTTCAAGCCAGAGCTGATTGAGTCTTTCCAGCAAGAAGATGGCGTATGCGCGCAGTCGACGGGTGACACCCTCGTTTACTACAAACACAATACCCTGGTCGGGAAAGCGGACATGGTTCAGTTTATGAGTCGATTCGCCAAGTTAGTCGGCCAAATGCTCTGAAAACACAACTAGCGGACACCTCCATTGAGCGTGACGCTTCCGCTAAGCCGAGATGCATGCATGGCTGCTCTTACGCAGTTCCGCCATTCGGTTGCCTCTCAAGTGGTCTAACCCCGTTCATGGTACCAGTTGTTAAGTTAGTATAGCGTGGAGTTTTGTGAAGTCCTTCTTGGAATCCAATTTGCGACCTTTTACAATAGCAAAAAGTGGACTCGGTTAGAGGGTTAGGACCATATTCCGAAGAACTCATGGAGTCAATAGCCCAATCTCCTGGTTTTCCGGAGTTCGTCGACGAATTTTACCTTATTGAGCCACGCATCGCACGAAAGCCTTGGATCCGCGATAGGGCACAGAACACGCAACCGGCATAACCAGAATTCTTTCGGACCGTTAAATGTGTTTTACTCAAAGAGAGAGCATCGGGGCGAGCATTTCCGGTGAACCACGAATCTTGAAAAAAGAAACAATGGCCCCGAGACCGACTTAAATGGTTTTCCATTCGAAAGAGCCGTAGGAAAGTAGCTCGGAACACGGATATCCTAAAACGAATACTCATTGGATTCAGGGGTGTCGCTCTTATAAGGCAAACTAGAACTGTAGTGGTCCAATTCCAGCCGCCACCAATTCATGACTTCATCTTCAATATCGACGTAAGCGGCTACCATCGCTGAAAAGGCGAGACTGACGACAATGACAATCCTGGCGGTTCTTATCATTCCACTCCCTTTCGCCGTCAATTCCCGGTACGATACGACGCGTTAGAATCCGCTACACCTAAGCCAAAATATCGTGCCTGACATGCCCAAAAACATCCGTCAGCCGATAATCCCGCCCCTGCGACCGAAACGTCAGCCGCTTGTGGTCAATCCCGAACAGATGCATCATCGTCGCGTGCAGATCATGCACAGGGAAAACATTCTCGACGGAGTTATAACCAAGCTCGTCGGTCGCGCCATACGTAATCCCCGGCTTCACGCCGCCGCCCGCCATCCAAAGTGAAAATCCTTTTATATGGTGGTCGCGGCCGTCGCCCTGCGCCATGGGTGTGCGCCCGAATTCGCCACCCCAGATCACCAGCGTATCGTCCAGCATTCCGCGTTGCTTCAGATCTTTAATCAAAGCCGCTGAAGGCTGATCAACCAGTTTCGCCACCGTCGAAATCGCTTTCTTGACCCCGCCGTGATGGTCCCAGCCCCGATGATAAAGCTGAATGAACCGGACACCCCGCTCCGCCATCCGACGCGCCAGCAAACAGTTCCCAGCAAACGAGCCGTCCACCCGCTCCGCGCCGTACATCTCTTTAATGTGATCCGGCTCATCAGAAAAATCCACCAAATCCGGCACACTCGTCTGCATCTTGAATGCCATCTCATACTGACTGATCCGCGTATCGATTTCCGGATCATGCACGTGGGAATTCCGCGCGGCATTCAGCTTGTTGATCGCCGCCACAACGTCTCCCTGCTGCTCATGCGTAATTCCATCAGGCGTATTCACATAATGAACCGGGTCACCCTTAGAATTAAACTGTACGCCCTGAAACTTGCTCGGAATGAATCCGCTGTCCCACTGTCGCGTCGAAATCGGCTGGTCCTGACCGCCCCCGAAAGATGTCATCACCACAAAACCGGGAAGGTTCTCAGCCCCGGAACCCAAGCCATACGTAAACCACGAACCCATACTTGGTCGTCCCGAAATCGACGAACCCGTATTCATAAACGTATGCGCGGGATCATGATTGATTTGTTCCGTCACCATCGAGCGCACGATGCAAATCTCATCCGCGATTTCGCCGATATGCGGAAGTGCATCGCTGATTTCCTGCTGAGACTCGCCGTGCTTGTTGAATGAATGCTGCGGCCCAAAACAGCGCAGCGCGTTCCCTTGTAACTGCGCGATCGGTTGTCCTTTCGTGAAACTCTCCGGCATCGCTTTTCCGTTCATCTCGGCCAGCTTCGGCTTATAATCCAGCAGCTCCAGATGCGAGGGCCCGCCCGCCATATACAGATGAATTACGCGCTTCGCCTTCGGAGCATGATGCAGCGGATTCACCACGCCCTTCCATTTTTCGTCAGCATACACAGCGCCGGAGAACTTGCCCGCATTCATCAGCGATGCCAGCGCCAGCGTACCCACACCATTCGCCGAGCGACTCAAAAATTCACGCCGCGTCTCGTGCAGTTTCAATTCGTCGTACCAGTTCATTGCAGGCGTCTCCTAGGATCGCGTAATCGTTTCATGCAAATTCAATATTATCCGCGCGACAGAGGTCCACGCTGCCGCTTCGGGTGACACAAACTCCGACGCCTCCTCCTCGGACGTCACTTCTTCTGGAGTCTCCTCCTCGGATGCACTCTCCTCCGAAGCTGCTTCCTCGACTGTCGTCTCCTCTACCACCTCTTCCTCGACAACAAAAGGATCAGCAAGATGCTTCGTGTACACATCCCTCAAAATCGAGACCTCCTCATCCGAAGGCATCCTCAAAATCCCCTGCCGTAGCGCCCAACGCACCCTTGAATCCGTCGTGCGGCCGCCCTCAGCCATAATCCGCTCCGCAAAAGCTTTCGCCGCCTCCACATAGCTCGGATCATTCAGCAGCGCCAGCGCCTGCATCGGCGTATTTGACATATTGCGCTCTGCGACACATTCTTCCCGCGACGGCGCATCAAACGCCTTCATACTAGGGTGCAGAAACGACCGTTGCCAGTGAACGTACAGACCCCGCCGATACTGCCGATCATCGTCGTGGTGTTTGTAAACGCGTTTCGGAAAATTCAGATTTTCCCAATATCCCACCGGTTGATACGGACGCACACTCGCCCCGCCCACCGCATCATTCAGCAGCCCCGAAACCGACAGCGCAGCATCGCGAACCATCTCTGCCTCATAGCGAAACCTGGACTGCCGCGCAATGAGTCGATTAAAAGGGTCGCGCTCCAGCATCGCCGCTGACGCGACCGAAGACTGTCGATACGCCGAAGACTCAAGAATTAGCCCTACGATATGCTTCACGTTCCAGCCGCTCTCCACAAACTCAACCGCAAGCCAGTCGAGAAGCTCCGGGTGTACCGGTGGCTCACCCTGCGACCCCAGATCATCCAGCACTGCAGAAATCCCCGTTCCGAAATAAAGTTTCCAGAGTCGATTCACAAACACGCGGGCCGTCAAAGGGTTTCGCTCATCCACCAGCCAGCGTGCGAGATCCAGGCGCGTAGGTCTCCCGCCCTCACTCCGTAACGGCGGTAGAAATGACGGCGCCCCCGGCTCAACCAGCGGCCCCGAATCATCCAGCCAGTTCCCTCGCGGAAGAAACCGGACTTCGCGCGGAACAGGCAGCGCCTTCGTATACATCGTATACGCCATCCCGCTTTCCAGTTTCCGCTTGTCGCCATATTTCCCCGGCAGTGCCGCCCGCGCATCGTCTCGCGATTCCTCAATCGTCGTAAAATAGTTCACGATCCCGCGCCTGTCTCTCGCGGTCAACAGATGCTTGCCCCGCTTAGCCGAGGCAATGCGCTCAGGAAGGTGGACTTCTGCCGAAATCTTCGGCTGCCTGTCACTCGTCGCCGAAACCCGCAGCCTGCCGAACGCCGAACGATCATTTCCCGCGATGCCCAAGTAATGCAGCCGGACTACTATACTCGTATTCATTCCCCCCTCGACTGCCTCGTCAAATTCGTACATCCACGCGATAGGCTTGCGGCGATTTTCAACCTCGCCGCCGTCGCGCGACCAGTCCGAAACCAAATTCCCGTCAAACGTCCTTCTGACTGCGCCGTGGTCCTCGGTAAAACTGAACGCGCCGCTCTTGATTTTGATCGTTTCCGGCTCCGCAGCAGACGATGACTGTACAAAAATCTCAACCTCGTTCAATCGAGTCAGATTCCGATGCCGCGACAGCGAATATTCGAACGACGCATGCGAATAGGCATCGAATC
>DTSJ01000033.1:3359-5764 GCA_012965445.1 Candidatus Hydrogenedentota bacterium | reverse complement strand
TTTCCGGAACATGACCTTCCAGAAGATGCACACGCCCCCGCCGATACCTTCCGGGAAAATCGTAGGTTCCGTGAATTCCCGCACCTCCCGTGACATCGATCTCGATCTGTGTAATACGACCCGTCTTTACCCGCGCGATTTCAGTTTCGTAACGGAAAAACGTCGTCGCGGAATTCTTCCCCGTCACAGCCGCCGCCTCCACTGTATAATCGCCTTCCGGCAGCTTTCGGATCGTGTACAGTCCCGTCTCGTCCGACTCGGCTGGGCGCGCATTTTCGAGGTAGTACTGTTCGGTAGCGATCTGCTGGCCATCCATTCTGCGGGCGCTCACCCTGGCTTCAGCAGGCACACCGTCTAACGTGACGCTCACTTCGATCCACGCTTCCCGACCTAGGACGAACGTTACATCGCTCGTTTCGCCGCCAACTACCTCCGCCTCCAATTCGGTCGGGGGATAGCCCTCCGCCACTACAAGGAGTACCGCGGACCCGGGGGAAATGTCCTCCATGCGAAACACGCCCGACTCTTTGTCAATCGTCACTGTTCCCCAAACAGGGTGGCTCTCCGTCGGCGAGTCGACGCTTCGCATTTCGATTCGATAATCGGTCAACGCCCCACCGGTCGACTCATCGCGAATCCAGCCCGTCAAGGCACCGCGTTCTTCGGCGGATTCAACAACGAGTTCGATCCCTTCTATCGCCTCTGCGGGCCCAACACTCAACGCTGCGTTTCGAGTCCTCTGCCATCCCTGCGCCCGCGTGTTGGCATCAAAAATATATATGCCTTCGGGCACACCGACAACAAGGAAATTCCCGAGCCGGTCCGTTTTGTTCGACACTGGGTCGAGATATTCTGGAACCATCGGTTTCGATGTTTCTCGCCGAGGATTCACCGGCTTCATTCGGATTTCAGTATTTGCTATAACCTTTCCCAAAGAATCGACCAGTCGTCCGGAAACTATGGATTCGCCTTCCAGCACAATATCGAGATGAATCACATTGCCTTCCACCCGCGGCATATATTCCTCACGAAATTTGGTCGGTCCGCCCCCGTCACTAGACCCCTCCCACATTGGGAGCGTGGCGTCGATGAAAAATCTGGCGAACTCGATGTCTGCTTCGTCAAAGGAAGGGATCAAGATTCGCCTTCCCGCGTAACCCTCCGCGCGGGTGTCTAGCGCAAACATGCCGTAGTCGGGCAGGTCTCCGCGCCATAAAAAGCGACTTATTCGAATAAAGCCTATGGGCCTGAGTCCTGTCAACTCGTAGTAGCCGTCCGAATCCGTCATCGTCTGCCAGGACCCGGTGACTCTGGAACCGGATTCTCCAGACCAGGTCGGCGCGTGGTCTATTGTGAGTTCCGCGCCCTCGATGGGTATCCCGCCGCGGTCCAGCACACGCCCCACAACCGAGACGCTGTCGAGCTGTAGGTTGAAATCCACATCGAACTTTTCCTCTCCGGAGCTGATACTCACCTTCTGGAGTTGATCAGCCCTTTTTCTGCCGTTGCGCACCAGTTCCGGCGGCGCCTCAATCCACACGCGATACGTTTCAGGTCGAAGTCCAGTGAAAGAATACGAACCGTCAGTCTCCGAAGCGCTTTCACGAGTCGTGATTCCTTCAAGGAAAACCCGCACTCCGTCGACAGGCTCGGCTTGTTCACTCGCCACGGCCCCGAGTGCTCGCCAGGAGGCCTCTTCGCGCTCTTTGATTGACGAGTACTGCCGTCGCTCCGCTTGAAGTATACCCGCCACGGCTGATCGGTGGTAAACCACATGCGTTTCGGTAACCTTCCCGGAAATCGAGCCGCCCTTCATAAGCACGAGATCCACACCGGTGAGCGTTTCACCGGGCTCCAGAAGAACAGGAACACGTTCCGCCTCCACCCAGCCCTCTTCGGCAAACTCCGCAGTAATCGAGAAATCCGCCTCGGAAGCCAGTCCACGCAGAGAATAGTTGCCCACTTCGTCAGAAATCGTTTCCAGCGTGACATCCCCTTCGAGCCATGCCCGAACAAGGGCGCCATAAACTGGTTCATCTGTATCGAAAAATACAACCCTCCCCGAGACGGACGTGATCAGCGCATCCTCATCAATTAGTGCATCCTGCGCCGGGGGCGGTTCTACCTCAGCAACCCCCAGGGCATCACCCACTTCGAGTCGAGGAGGCACAAGTTTTGGCTCGATCACGTCGTCGTCATCGAGACCAGCAACAAACCATAGGCTCGCGAGTGTCGCCAGCACGAGCAGCGATCCTGTCCAGCGTCGCTTCATGGCAATTCGTCTCCAGATTGCTTACGACATACTTCGGTCCCGGTACGCATCCACAAGCAGCCAGCGCTATCGCTCCCTCGCCCGCGACCGACACAGGTCGGTTTCCTTCGAGTCTAATCTAATTCCCCCATGA
>DTSJ01000033.1:446-3348 GCA_012965445.1 Candidatus Hydrogenedentota bacterium | reverse complement strand
CGTCAACAACGATTCTGCCACGGCTGTAAAATGAAATTCATAGAAACTCCTGATGCTCAACTACATAAAAGGAGCAATCATCGCCGAATAAGCGATGGAAATCAAGCAGTTGAGATTACCTACTCGAAAACGACAGAGCCTATATACAACGGCCTTAAGAGTTAGGCTAAGTTTTTTGACCCTACGAGATAATTCACACGAAAAACGACGACATTTCCCTGATAAATTCCCTGTTAGCAGGGAAATGTAGGTGAGAATCTGTTCGTAGCGTTTCTCAACACCACCATTTTAATCGTTGCGTAAGTCTCGTTGGGTGTACCCTTTACGCCAAAACCGTAATCACCTACAGCATTACGTTGCACACCAATTGCACACTTTCTTGTCAATCCAATTCGATCAGACACTGATTCAGCGATTGAAGTTAGCCTTGCATTACGGCTTCTAGCGTAGGTGTTCATTGTGATATTGGGGTCAGCGTGACGCATCAACGACTGAGTTTCTTTCAAGTTTGCGCCGCCTTCGAGAATCATCGTAGCGAACGCAGTTCGTAGACCGTGAAAGTCTGCTTTGCCCTCATCTGTCCATTCAGGTTTACGCTTTGCCATAGTTCACGATCCCCCCTTTCCCGGAGGTTTACGCCAAGACGCCCGCCACCAAGACCGCAATCATCGCAGACACTTGAATTGAGGATTCTTCGATTTCTAGCCAACGAATCTCCCTAAGAACTTGAAACATCAGGAACTCACTGAGAAGTAAAAGACATATCACCGCTAATCCAAGTTTAGGCATGTCCATAGTTCACGATCTCCCTTATCTGATTTATCACCGATTAAAGGCGGCATATAGAGTTCTTCGCGCAATGTCTTGATCTTCACCATTGTCCGTCGGGAGCGCCCTGTTGCTCCTGGGCGCGCCCCTTATCTGATTCATCCGGCAGACCGAGTTCTTCGCGCAATGCCTTGATCTTCGCCATGTCTTCGAGCCTAGCGCGTTCAGCCCTTAATTGCCTGTCACTATCTTTGTAGAACGTCACAAACCAGATAAGGACACCGGCAGCTAGACAACCCACTATGGCTACAAATACGCCTAACCTTACGCCTTCAAGGTAGCGCTCGAACTCGTAGTCCGGAATGACCGGGTCCAGCATCTGGAAAGCAGAGTACATGCTGTACACACTGATTATTAGAAAAACTATCGCCCCAAACCCAAACCATTTACGCTTTGCCATAGTTCACGATTCCCCCTTATCTGATTTATCCGGACCGGACTTCGACTTACTGTAACCGTAAAGGACAAAGGCAGCCAGAAAACTGATTATGCCTAAAAATGCGTCCGACGTTATAAGGAATTTCCACACACTGATTATTAGAAAAACTGTCGCCCCGATTCGGAAGGCAGGATTTGAGCGTTCGGATTCCGTCCACAAAGCAAACTTTTTAAGGCTTTCCATAGTTCACGATCTCCCTTGCTATGTTCTCGAAGTCTTTGATTCCCGATTGAGCCTGTTTGTAGTCGCGGGCGTTCGTCGTCACCGCCCCCGAAAACCAATTACGTCCGTCGCGTTGTGCGCTCCATGCGGCGAGCGTTCCCTGTGGGTCGAGTTCTACTAAGGCTATACGCTTATAAGCCCGCCTAAAGGCTTTGGAGTGCGCCAGACACCGCGCCGTTGTGGATTTCCCACAGCCCCCCTTGAGATTCACGATTGATATGATCGGCACTGGTCCCCCCTTTGCCCTAAGAAAAGAAGTAGATTGCGAACCCCACCCACGCTGCCAGAAAAGCCAGACTACTCAACAATCCACAGCCAATCACCAACAATCGTCGACTATTCATTGTGTCCCCCCTTCGCCTGTGGTCTATTTGTTTATCACCGCGATAATCCCGCCCAGCCCTACAAGACACAAGCCGAAAACCGCCCCACGTTCTGCTTGGCTGAGTAAGCCCAAGTTCAGAAACTCCGAATCCGGTATCGCACCAGAGACTGCGAAGGCATAGTAGCCTGTAATCAGCACCCCAATTGTTCCGATAGAATAAGATATGAGATTACAGGCTACTGTGTAGTAAGGTGCGTGTGATGCGGGGGGATCCCCAAACCCTGAATAAAAGCCACCAAGATTAAGACAAAGGATCAATATAGAGGATCCGAGCAGCAAAAATAGCGCTATCCACCCCATCTCGTTCCCCCCTTCGCCTGTTCTCTGTTTACGATATCGGCTTCCTCGCCGCCTATTGTGCATATATCCGAGATTCTGTCAAGAGTATAAATCCTGAAATCACATTATGTGGGTATTGTGGTTTATGTGTTGCAATATCCTTTTTATGGCGCCCAGACTAATACCCCCCCTTCGCGGTACAATGTACCGTAATATATTGATTCTATTTGGGAGCGTCTTTCGCGATGAGAGGCGCTCCCTTTGTTTCGTGAACACTGAAATCGGGGGTCAAAGCAACGCGGCTCGGAACCGGCTCCCTGTATTCATCAGCTTGTCACACAATCGTCATGTATGAGAAGACGATGCCTGTCGGTAGTTTCAAGCCGAATGCTTGGGGGTTGTACGATATGCACGGGAACGTATGGGAATGGTGTAGCGATTGGAACCGCGACTATTCGAGTGGCAGTGTGACTGATCCTACGGGAGCGTCTTCGGGAATTTACCGGGTGTTGCGCGGCGGTTCGTGGTACCGCAATGGTAACTACTGTCGGTCGGCGTTTCGTAGCTACTCCGCGCCGGACGACCCTAGCCACAACAGCGGGTTTCGTATTGCGCGGACTCCGTAGCCCTATGAACTCTTACTCTTTTACTCTATACCCTGAATTTAGCTAGTGGCCCTAACCCTCTAACCGAGTCCAACTTTTGCTATTGTAAAAGGTCGCAAATTGGATTCCAAGAAGGACTTCACG
>DTSJ01000033.1:0-413 GCA_012965445.1 Candidatus Hydrogenedentota bacterium | reverse complement strand
ACTGGCACCATGAACGGGGTTAGACCAATACGTTCTGCCACAGTTTGATTTGCTTTCATTACTGCTCCTCTTGGGGCACGCATAAAGGAGAGTGCTATAGACATTCTAATTGTATTTCTAATGTTAGTTGTAATTGCAATAGTAATTGGTTTAATAAAATAGGAGAATTATCATGATAGGACTATTCGCTCTGGTCGAAGTCTGGTAAGGACTCATTCCCCTGACAGGCGGCGGTACACTCTTGTTTCTACCTATAGCTCTAAGATAGGGTGGACGCGGGATTTGTATCTGCTTGCACTTCACCTTCGGAGGGCTGCGTGATGAAGAAGATGTTCTTACTGTGTCTGTCAGAACAATCAACTTTACAGGGGTTCCGAACGATGAAGAATTCGTACACGCTTATGCCTATATTA
>DTSJ01000032.1 GCA_012965445.1 Candidatus Hydrogenedentota bacterium | reverse complement strand
AAATACATCCCTCCTGCCCGAACCCATCATTCTGATTTTCCGCGTCAATCGCGATGGCCGCGTAACCTTCGTCCAAATGCCCATAGAAGACAAACATGGCATTGTCGACAGCAGCGCACAAGCGATATTCAAATACCGATTCGAACCCCTGCTCGGCGACGGCACCCCCTTCCAGCACGGAACCCTCATTATCCAGGCAGAAAACACCCGCCCATGATCGAAATCCAACTAACAACCGCCCTCGCCATCTACAGCCTCCTCCTCGCCATGCTCGGAGCCGTAATTTGGATCTATACCGAACTCTCCGTCAGAAGACCACAGCAGTACCTCGGAAAGCAGTTCCTCTGGAGATGCACCTTCTGCGCATGCACCTACCTCGACGAAAGCGCAAGACCTATTTCCCAATGCCCACGTTGTCTTAGCTACAATTCCGCTGCAGACGAAGCCGGACCCAAAAATCTCCCGCAATTACCCAAAACCCACACCTCGGAAACTCCGTCTAACATTCGCGGCTCGTCAAAACGAAAACGCCGCGGAGGAAAACGCGGACCCCGAAAACGCAGGTAAATTTAGTTGAATAGACCCCATCAAAAGAGTGTATAGTAGTAAAGCGGAAAATCAGAATGATGGGTTCGGGCAGGAGGGATGTATTTGCTCCCCAGAGGGCTTGAATTTTTTGGACGATGAGCGGCTGCCGGTCGTAGGGTGTGCTCATCCATTCCAGAAGGGCTTCGAATCCGGGCGCTGGATGTCCGGCGAGAATTCGCATTGGTTTGTCGACCTCGATCGGATCGTCTTGGCCTGATCGGTCCAGGATATCTCCTACGAGGGACAGTTTTTTCCCGAATCGCGCCCATAGGTCGTCGGCTTCGTGTTCGAAGAGATCCTGGTATCGGGATCGGGTGTTGAGTCCGGTTTGGCTTAGACGGATGAGGTCGAATTCGGAGAACTGGAGGGTTGGTAGATTTACTGGCGGTAAATTGGCCCATCGATCATAGGATGGTGATGATTGGGAGAGGCGTTGTTCTGCGTCCTGGGCTGAAGGTACGTCTAGCGATTTTTGTAGGGTCTGTGCGAATGCTGAGCGGGGGCTTGCCTGGATTATGCTTAGGTCGTAGTACTCTATTTTTTCCTGGGGGAAGTAGATGACGATGCGAAACAAGGTGACCATGGAGAGGTGAAAAAAAAAAGAGATGGTGAGGGAAACGAGTATCACGTGGTCGCGTGACCCAGCCGAGTTCATGATCATTCGTCCGCTGGTTCTGCAGCAATGGATGATTTCGTGATTCCGAGGCTGTTTAGAATTCCGAGTACCTGGACGAGGCGTCCTGTTTCGGATCTGGAATCGGGGCGAATGAGTACGAGGATATCGGGGCTGTCTGCTACCCTCTGTTGGACGATTTGGGTAAATTCTTCGAGGGATTCGACGGGGGTTTCGTCGATGTATATTTTTCCTTTGCCTTCGGGGCCGTTGGTGCCGTAGGCGAGGGTGATGGAGAGTTCTTTCTTCTCCAGGTTCGTGGCTCCTTTTGCCTGGGGCATCTCGATTTGCACGGAGCTTTGGACTACGAAGGTTGCGGAGAGCATGAAGAATATGAGCAGCTGAAAGACGACGTCGATCATTGGTGTGAGGTCGAGCGTGGGTTGCTGGCGGTGGGCTGTTTCTTTTTTGAATTTCATGATTGTCTTTGTGCGGCCTGTTCTTCTTTTGTCAGGAGTTCGACGAGTTCGGAGGAACTGATTTCCATTTCGAGCACCATGTTGTCGACGCGGGTGACGAAATAGTTGTAGACGACGAGTGTGGGTATGGCTACGGTCAGGCCGGCCGCGGTGGTAACGAGTGCGTTCGAAATTCCTTCGGCGAGGTCGCTTGGGTTTACGAGGCCTTGTTTATTTTTGATTTGGGCGAAAGCTTTGATCATTCCGGCGACGGTGCCGAGGAGACCGAGTAAGGGAGCGATATTTGCGCAGGTTGCAAGGGCGGGGAGATATCGTTCGAGTCGGGGAATTTCGAGGTGTCCGGCATCTTCAATGGCTTCGCGGATATCTTCTTTGCTGCGGTTGTGTTTTAGAATTCCCGCTTTCATTATTCTGGCGACGGGCACGTCGGCTTCGTGGCAGATGTCGATGGCTTCTTGTGTGCGGTTCTGATGGAGTACGGTTCGCATTGTGTCCATGAGTTCTCGTGTATCGATTGTTGCGCGTCGGAGTGTGAAGAAGCGTTCGATTGTGATGGCGAGCGCTACGACTGAGCAGGCCATGATGGGCAGCATGATGATACCGCCGGTAAAAATGACCTCGTAGGCATCCAGGATTGGCTGCGGCACTAGTGTATCCCCCTTTGTTCTTGGTTCGTTCTTGCTACACGGTGTATACCCTACCGTGCGTGCTGGTTCCTATTGTGTTACGAGTGTTCCCATGCCCGCCTGTGTGAAGATTTCGATGAGGAGTGCATGGGGTACGCGCCCATCGATTATATGTGTTTTGTGTACGCCATTATCAAGTGCTTTATGGCAGGCTTCGATTTTTGGAATCATACCTCCTGCAATGATGCCTTTATCGGTCAGTTCCTGGACATCATCGAATCGGACCTGGTGAATCAAGGTTTCGGGGTCGTTCATATCGCGCAGCAGACCGGGCGTATCGGTGAGGAATACGAGTTTTTCGGCAAGGAGTGCGACGGCGATCTCGCCAGCGGCTGTGTCTGCGTTTATGTTCCAGGTGCGTCCTTCTTTGTCTGTAGCGATTGGAGCGACGACGGGGATCATTCCGGCATCGCAGAGTACGTTGATGATACGGGCGTCGACCTTTCCTATTTTACCGACCTGACCGATATCGACACCATCGTCCATCTCGATTTTTGTGGCGTGGAGGAGGCTTGCGTCTTTGCCGGAGAGTCCGACTGCTTTTCCGCCAGCCTGATTGATAAGTGTGACAATGTCTTTGTTTACGGAACCGGCGAGGACCATTTCGGCGACCTCGACGGCTTCATTGCTCGTGACGCGCAGTCCGCCGTGGAATGAGGACTCGATGTTCATACGATCCAGTGTTTTGGTGATGTGGGGACCGCCTCCGTGAACGACGACGGGGTTCATGCCAACGTATTTCATGAGTACGACGTCTTCTGCGGTGAGGCGGCGAATCGCTGGATCGTCCATGGCGCTTCCGCCGTATTTAATGACGATGGTTTTTCCTTCGAATTCGCGAATGTAGGGGAGTGCTTCGACGAGTACTGTAGCTTTGTCGATGTATTTCTGCATGTGGCGGATTTTTCCTAGGAGCGGTAATCGGCGTTAATACTAACATAATCATGGCTTAGATCGGATGTCCAGTAGACGGCTGATCCGTCTCCTCGTCCGATGGAAACGTGGAGCACAAACTCGGGCAGGTGCATAACTGCTGCTGCGTCCTCTTCGCGGTATTGTGCGACCTCGCCTTTCTCGCACAGAACGACATCGTTTACCGCGATGGTCAGATCTGCGGGTTCGAAGTCGACCCCGGCATATCCTGCTGCGCATGCAAACCGTCCCCAGTTCGGGTCTTGTCCGAAGAATGCGGTTTTGCAGAGCTGAGAATTTCCGATAGCGCGGGAGACGATTTTTGCATCCTGGTTGTTCTTGGTGCCTTTGACGGTAATTTCGATAAATTTCGTGGCGCCTTCGCCATCTTTGACGAGGTCTTTTGCCATGTCCTGACACAGGGCGGTCAGTGCTGTCGCGAATGTTTCCGACTCCGGCGAATCCTTCTGGATTTCGGGCGCAGGGCTTTTTCTGTTGGCGAAGACGAGTACGGTATCGCTTGTACTCATGTCGTTGTCGATACCGATCTGGTTGAATGAGACTTCGACGGATGCTTTCAGGAGTTCGTCGAGGAGGTTGGAGGGAATGGCTGCGTCTGTGGTGAGAATACAGATCATTGTGGCCATCTTAGGGGAGATCATGCCTGATCCTTTTGCGATTGCACCGAGGCGAACGGGTTTTCCTGCGATTTCGATTTCGATAGCCCGCTCTTTCTGGACGGTGTCGGTGGTCATAATTGCCTGGGCGGCGTAGGGGCTTCCATGATCTGAGAGGGAGTCTATGCAGTCGTCGATTCCGTTTTCTATATTCCGCATTGGAAGAGGTACGCCGATGACGCCTGTGCTACAAATACAAACTTCTTCGAAACTGAAGGGCGCGCCGTTTGCGACGAATCCGGCCATGGCTTTGACGTCGTCGTGTCCGCGCTGCCCAGTTGCGGCGTTCGCGTTTCCGCTGTTTATGAATATGGCTTGTGCCGAACCGCGAGCGCATACATCGATGTTCCAGAACACGGGAGGAGATTTCATCAGATTCTGTGTGAAGACACCCGCGACGCTGCATTCTGCTGAGCTCATGATTAGAGCACAGTCCAGTTTCTCCGGATCCTTTTTGATACCCGCGTGCGCGCCTGATGCTCTGAATCCTGTCGGTGCAGTTACGCCGCCTTCGATAGAGGTCATATTGACATCCCTCCGAGCCTGAGCCCGGTAGTCTCGTCGAGATCGAACATGAGGTTCATGCACTGTATCGCCATGCCGGCCGTACCGCCGACGAGGTTGTCGATAGCACTTACGATTATGAGGTTGCCTGTACGCTCATCTTTTACCCATCCGAAGTCGCAGAAGTTTGTGCCATGGACCTGATTGAGATCGGGAATGTTATCTTTGCCTAATACCCGAACGTAGGGTTCGTCGTTGTATACGCTGTATACCGCATCGATATCGATGTCGTTTTTCGGGCGCACGGTGATGGTACTCAGGATACCGCGTGTGAAGGGGCCGACGTGTGGGGAGAATTGAATCTGGACTTTGCGGTCCAGTTCCTGCTCCATTTCGGGCGTGTGCTGGTGCGTGCCGAGTTCGTATGCACGGACATTTTCGTTCATCTCCGGGAAATGAAAATTCTGATTTAGCGATTTTCCCGCGCCGGAGATACCGGAAATTGAGTCGACGATTACGGGTATGTCGGTGTTCATGGTTTCGAGCAATGGTCTCAGTGGAATGATGACGCTCAGCGGGTAGCACCCCGGGACCGCTACGAGGTCTGCATTTTTCAGTGCGTTCCGGTAGAGGGGAACCATGCCGTATACGCGATCTTTGAGCAGATCCGGCTGCGTATGGTCTGTTTTGTAGTATGTCTTGAATTCTTCGAGGTCGAGCAATCGGAAATCCGGCCCCATGTCGATGACTCGTACCCCTGCGGCTCTCAGCGCGGCCGCGGTGTCCATAGATTGTGTGCCGGGAACGCCTATGAATACTACATCGCACTGTTCTGCGAGGGCTTTCGGGTCGAAACCGTCGAAAATGACGGAAATCAGGCCCTGAAAGGCGGGTAGTACATCGGCGACGCTCTGACCAGCGGCGGAAGTGGAGGATGCCGCTACCAATTCGGCTTGAGGGTGATTGATTAGCAGGCGGAGCAATTCCCGACCACCATATCCTGTCGCACCGACCATTCCTACGCGAATCATTGAAATCTCCTGTAAATGGGTGTGATTATACATTTGGAGGCTAAAAGCGATCAAATAGGCCTTGATAGTTGATTATAAATGAGGTGAGGTATGCGTACCGTAAAACCGTGTTGGGGTCATAATAATGTGGACATTTTTGATTTATTACGTCATATTTTGACTTCTAAGAAATTTTGGGGTAGAGTCGATACAGTGTTCTGAGGATCACTGAATAGTTCCCTTGGGCATGATACGATTGGCGACGCTTCGACCCCGACTCGAAGCGTCGCTTATTCTTTTTGCGCGTCTGGACACGAAGCCAGCGTCGAGTTCGTTCACAGG
>DTSJ01000031.1 GCA_012965445.1 Candidatus Hydrogenedentota bacterium | reverse complement strand
TGGCCATATCTGCTTCCCGTTGATTTCAGTAATTGCGAGATGAAATGGCCGAATCCCGCGACATAGGCATCCGCTAAACCTACGATGCCAGGAAGCACCGCGACGAGTCCACTATATAGATATTTTTGCGGTTTTACAATGCTAATAATGGGTTCAGCCACAACACTGGACAAAATGTAGATGACAGGAGTAGAATGCGTTTTCGGCAAAAGACAGGATAGGCGGTCGGTACATGGAAAGGGAAATCAGATGAATCAATCGGTCACCCGATCAGATGATTCCGTCAAGACGGCCGTCGTTGGAATATTGGTGCTTTCCAGTGCGGCTTTTGCGTTTCTGTTGTGGATTCTCTTTTTCAGGGAAAGTTCTGACCAATTGAATCCGGAGGCGCTGTCGTTTTTGCCTGCGGTAAATGCTTCGCTCAATGGATTGTGTGCGACGTGCATTCTGTGCGGATTTGGCGCAATCAAGACTGGTCACCGCAGGATTCACATGGGACTAATGATTACCGCGGTGGTACTGTCGGCAGTATTTTTGGTGAGCTATATCGTCTATCATACGATTCATGGGGACACGAAGTTCGTAACTGAAGGCGCGATTCGGTATGTTTATTTTGGGGTGCTTATCTCACACATCGCATGTACGGCGTTCGCGCTTCCGCTGATTTTCAGCGCAGTATTTTTTGCGGCTACCAAGCGTTTCGAATTGCACAAGAAAGTGACGCGTTTTACTTTTCCACTCTGGCTATATGTTTCGGTAACGGGTGTCGTGATCTTCTTTCTGCTCAAGGCGAATTCGTAGCGCACGAATCTTTTCTGTTTCCTTACTTGCCAGGATGGTTCGTCCTCTCCATTCTACAGGAGGCGAAGTACGTTTTCGGGTGGACGACCGATGGCAGCTTTGTCTCCGTTCGTAACGATTGGGCGCTCGAGAAGCTTGGGGTATTGGATGATCGCTTTCAGGATGGACTCGCCTGAGCTGTCAGATTTGAGTTCAGCTTCATCATATTCGGGTTCTTTCGCGCGGAGTATTGCTGAGGCGGGACAGTTGAGTCCTCGAAGGATTTCCTCCAAATCTTGAATCGTTGGCGGATTGTTCAGGTAGTCGATGATTTCGGGTTCGATACCGTTTTCGCGAAGGAGATTTAGTGTCTCGCGGCTTTTGCCGCAGCGGGGATTGTGGTAGATTTTGATGGTCGGCATTGTCTTGTTGAACCTCCATGCGTGGGGGTGCGTATCGTGGTAAACCTGTTTTAACCTGTCGATGCTGACGTGCGTGTAGATCTGCGTTGTCGAGAGGCTTTCGTGGCCGAGGAGTTCCTGGATTACGCGCAGGTCGGCGCCGGCATCGAGCATGTGTGTGGCGAAACTATGGCGGAAGGTGTGTGGTGATATTTCACGTCTGCCCGGGAGTACCTGGCGCACGTATTTTTCGACTACGCGTTGAACGCTTCGGGTGGTTAGTGGACCGCCTCTAAAGTTGACAAAGGCAACGGTATGGTCCGGAGTGCCGAGGTCGTTTCGAATGCGGATGTATTCACTGATTGCGTCGAGCGCGTAGGTGCCGAGTTGTGCGATACGTTCTTTGCTGCGTTTGCCGAGCACCAGAATCGTGCCGCCAATGCGATCAATGTCTTTGAGGCTTAGGGCAGCGAGTTCGGAGGCGCGTACGCCGCTTGAGTAGAGGGTTTCGAGGATTGCTTTGTCGCGAATACCAAGGGGTACGGAGCAATCGGGGGCGCCGAGAATTTCCGTGACTTCGGGGATGGTCAGCACGTCAGGGAGATCGCGGGGGATTTTTGGTGACTTTATGGAGACTGCGGGGTTTTCTTTGACGGTATCTGTGCGGACGTAGAATTTGTATGCGGCACGAATTGAGGCGAGCTTGCGGGCGGAGGTTCCAGGAGTGCCCCCAGCTGTTTGAACGTGGCCCAGAAACGCCCGGATGTCATTGCGCGTGGCTTTTGCGAGGTGTTTCGTAGTTGCCAGTGAGACCTTCTTGGTGGTCGAGTCATCGAACGCGCTTGGACCTGCTTGAAGGTATGCCGCGAACTGATCGAGATCGAGAATGTATGCTTTTACGGTGTGACCTGAGAAACCGCGTTCGGTTTCGAGGTAGTTTATAAACGCTTGCAGGCCTGCGTGTTCCACCGTTCGACTCCCCCTACTCGTCGTTCGTTGATTACACGGTTATTATAACAGGTTCCGCTATGACAGCGGATACGCGGCTATTTTACAGCAGCCTCTTCGGCACCTGCTTCGATTTCTTCGAATTCTTCTACTACATGGGCGCAGGAAGTTTTCGGGCAGGTAATCGTTGTGGGTTTTTTCTTGGTTTTGTTTTTGACGAGGGTCCACGAGTTGCCGCATTTTTCGCAGGGATTCGATTTGTCGACGTTTCCGTATGCCTGGAATTCGCATTTCGAACAGGCTATCGCACGGCGGCGTCCGATACGCGTGTGATCGAGGTCACCCTCACAGTTTTCTTCTGGACAATTCAGGTTGAGTTCCATCGGGCTTGTGTATTTGCATTTCGGGAATTTGTCGCAGCCATAGAATTCTTCGCCCTTGCGGCTCTTACGGATGAGCAACATGCCCGGTTTGCATTTCGGACATTCTTTGTCAGTTTTGACAGGGGGTTCTTTCGGGGGAAGCTTGTTGCCGTCTTTATCGAGATTTATGACGTGGTCGCATTTCGGGTAGGTTGAGCAAGCGACGAATTTTCCGTAGCGACCGGTACGCAAAACCATCGGAGCATTGCACTTGTCGCAAATCTCGTCGGTGGGTTCGGGTGCTGTTTTATTCATACGAATGACACCCTTGCAGTCTTCCTTGGTGCAGCCCATGAACATTCCGAACCAACTTTGCTTGAGGACAGCTTTGGAATTGCATTCAGGGCATCTTGGGTCGTCTCCGACGAGCTCCGCGACCATTCGTCTTTCTGTTTCTTTGAGGTCTTTGTCAAAGGGTACGTAGAAATCTCCTGTGAGACTTCGCCAGTTTTCGATGCCTTCTTCGACGTTGTCGAGATTGTCTTCGAGACGCGCGGTGAAATCGATGGAAAGTATATCAGGGAAATTCTTGGTGAGCCAGGTGTTGACTTCTTCGCCGAGTTCGGTGGGTACAAGGCGCCCGCTGACTTTTTCGACGTACATACGGGCGAGGATTGTTCTGATGGTGGGCGCGTAGGTTGAGGGTCTGCCTATGCCGTTTTCTTCCATGGCGCGCACGAGAGATGCCTCGGAGTATCGCGGGGGCGGTTTGGTGAAATGCTGCTCCGGTTTCAGCTCGTTCAATGCCATTATTTCCGCTTCATTGATCTCGGGCAGAAGCTTGTTGAAATCTTCCGGGTCCTGGTTGTCGTCGGTGGATTCTTTGTACAGTTTGGTGAATCCGGGGAATTTCATAATGGAGCCGGTCGCACGGAATAGAAGATTGTCGACTGGGATGTCGACGGTGGTTTGGTCGAGAACTGCGGGGGGCATCTGGCTGGCGATGAAGCGTTTCCATATGAGCATGTAGAGTTTGCGCTGGTCTTCGCTGAGGTGCTTGGCGAGGCTTTCGGGTGTGTGGAACGCGGAGGTCGGTCGAATGGCCTCGTGAGCATCTTGGGCGTTTTTCTTGTTTTTGTAAAAGTTCGGCTTCTCGGGAAACATTTCGTTGCCGAATTCTTTTTTGATGTAACTTCGTGCGGAATCGAGTGCCTCATTCGAGAGACGCAGGGAGTCTGTACGCATGTAGGTGATGAGTCCGACTTGGCCTTCGGCACCGATGTTGATGCCCTGATAGAGCTGCTGGGCGATAGCCATGGTCTGGGCGGTACTCATTCCGAGTTTTCCGAAGGCATCCTGCTGGAGTGTGCTGGTAATAAACGGCGGCGCGGGCCGACGCTTGACTTCTTTGCGTTTTACAGTGTCAACTTTGAACTGGGCGGCGTTCAGAGCTCCTTGGATTGCTTCCGCTTCTTCTTGCGATTTAATCTGGCCGGGTTTGCCGACGGCCACGGAATCCCCGTTTCTGGAATGGAGTCTGGCGGTGAAGGAATCGTCGCGCGGAGTTTTGAGGAGTGCGTCGATGCTCCAGTATTCGTCTGGTTTGAAGGCCCTTATTTCGTTTTCGCGATCGACAACCATGCGCGTGGCGACGGACTGGACGCGACCTGCACTAAGTCCTTTGCGCACGACCCAGCCTAGCAGCGGGCTGATCTTATATCCTACAAGTCGGTCGATTACCCGTCTTGCCTGCTGCGCATCCACGAGGTTAAAGTCTACTTCGCGGGGAGACTTGACAGCCTTCCTGACGTTTTCTTTGGTGATTTCGTTGAAGACGATTCGGCTGGTAGGTTTGTCGGCAGTTTTCTTGTAGGCTTTCAGAATCTCGGCGACATGCCAAGCGATGGCTTCGCCTTCACGGTCGGGGTCAGAGGCAATCAGGATGTGATCGACTTTTGCTGCTCGGTCTTTGATTTCTTTGAGGGCTTTGCGGTTCGATTCGTCGCGCATCGCCACGTATTTGGGCTCGAAATTGTTGTCGACATCCACGCCCAGCGAACTCTTGGGCAGGTCACGTACGGCTCCGAAACAGGCTTTGACGATGTAGTTTGAGCCTAAAAACTTGTTGATCGTCTTTGCTTTTGCCGGCGACTCAACTACCACCAAATACTTAGCCATTTAACTCTGACTCCCTTATAGACAATGACGCCTCGGCCTTCATCAGGAAGGCAGGCGCCACGTGTAATTATCGCTATTTTCGTTAGTGATATATATCTGTTTTGCCGTCTAGTACCTGATAAATCATCTGTTGGTGGGCGACATCCAGCCCGGAGCATACATAGGTAGAGACGAGGTACTCAAGCGCAGAATGATCGAGCTCCCCATCGAACTGATCGAGGCGCTCGAGGATGATTTCCCGTTCCTGGGGTCCGATCACACCGTACATCTCGAGCCGCGTCAGGGCCGCCTTCGCTTCTGGAGACAGGAAGAAAGCCTCGTAGCGGGACAATACGCGCATCTGCGGGACGGAATCTTGTCCGGTGCGCGAATTGAGTTCTGGCTTTATGACTCGAATCGCTGCGTCTACGTCTTTCGAGGAGTGGCCTTCCCTGGCAAGCCAGGAGCGCAGACCAGCCTCTGAAGGTACATCGCGCGAACTTTCCTGTAGTTTTTGGATGATTTTGTCAACTATCTTTGTAATGGATTGTTTCATTTCGGTCTCCAACCCGGTTTCACCCGGCTACAAAGCCCCCTGAATTCAGCGGTATTGTATGCCTCCGCTAATTAGGGTGTCAAGTTTCGAGGATTCGGAGCCTTTTTTTTAGATGTAAATCCTTGACGCCTATGGATACGGTAATTGCTTTGAGGCCTTCTGCTATTAGCTGTATGTTGAATTTTCCTCTGTTCAACCGTATATTCGACGGAACATATGGATTTGGTTCAAAATTATCCGGGGGGACTCATGTTCGGAGCACGCGTTACGGGTACGGTCAGTCATTTGGTGGAACAAATTCTGACAAATATTGACCTGAAGCTATCTTCAATTCGAGCAGCGAGTCGATTCGAAAGCGGACCGAGATTGAGGAACGTCGTCAGGGCGCGCCCGGCGAGAGTATGTCGGACTTGCCAGTGTCCATGGCGCAAGAGGCACTGAAAACGGGACGCTGTAAATGTAAGGGACAACATTTGTTCGCTTCCTTTGATGCAGGACTAACCTAAGCTTCTGCTATAATCCGCTGGTCAGCGAGAGACCACATCACCTAGACCAAATCCGGGCCAACTGAAGTAAGGACGAAAAAAAGATATGCCGAATACACGCATTATCGGGACG
>DTSJ01000030.1 GCA_012965445.1 Candidatus Hydrogenedentota bacterium | reverse complement strand
GTACGCGTCCCAGCCAGCAGTTCCACATGCACCTGAGGATAATTCATGATAATTTTGTAATATAGTTCTTCCCCGTGGTTCTGAGCCTCCGGCAGAGTCTCATCGGGATTAGCAACGATCAAAAGTCGCTTATCGTTCTTTTCCGGAACCATGCCACCCAGCTTGCTTCGATATGGCAACACAATCTGACGGCCCATGTTGAACTGGAGACACATCGGCCGACCATTCACGACTGCCAGTTCCCAAGGTATATGGACCAGCGACGGATCGAGGGTCAGCAGTAAATCCGAATTCGCACTTTTCGCCAGTTCGTTCTGTACGGGTCTGGGAAAACACTGGTTTTGAAGCCATTCGCCTAGTTTGACCAGCGAACTCTCCAGTATCCCTTCCTGGCCAGACTGCTCCGAACCACTCGTGTGATTGAAAAGCAATACACCCTCTCGCAAGGCACTGCTCAACATTCGAATGTCGCGTTCTTGAAACGGCAATGTATATTCAGCACTAATCGGCTTGATCGATGACATCCTGATCCGCAGCTGCTCATCACGCTCAGAAATATGCATCTGCTGGGCCGGCATACGCGGACCCAACGGGACGTGGCTATCGGCCTCCTGCTGAAATTCTTCCGTCGTCTCAAATTCTGAGTCTTCATTTGGAGCATCAAAACGGACACTCGTCGAACCTAGAAAGAATAACTGCCTCTGGGCTATGCGCACGGGTTTGCGTACACGAATTTTCTTGCCTTCAATCAACAAGTACGTGCCGTTGGTACTCCCATTATCAGAAATATACCAACCTTCCTCCTTCCAGAACAGAACGGCGTGAGACGCTGAAATCGTCGAATCATCTTTCAGGATTATGTCATTCTTGTTTGCGCGGCCAAGCTGGATACGGGGCTGGGCGCAAATGAACCGCTCTCCCGCCAACGGGCCGTCCGCGACAGTGACTCTAATCCTCAGAGGCGATTCTAGATCCAAATGCCTGCACTCCCTGTTAAGAAATCATACACTATTTACACCAATACCCCATATTATAAGCACAATCGAGTGTATCAGGTCCCAATTTTAATTTTATGTAAGCACACGGGTCAAAAAAGCGTCTAATCTGGCAAACGAGAAGTAGGAACTACTTGCATTACTATACGCTACTCAATAGAATTATGGAAGAAAACAAATGAGGCTTAACCGTTATGTCAGACTCTACAAATTCAAATGATGAAGCGACCCAGGTTTTTCCCGAAGGCTATGAGCCCTCTGATGAAATCTCTTCGACCGATGCTACGGTTCCACAGATTAAAACAGGGGATCAGAAGGTCGGAAAAACGGACGTCTTCGACCAGATTGAAGCTGAGGATGATACCTATCTCGGCCAGACCCTGGGTCACTACCATATTCTATCCAAGCTCGGTCAGGGTGGATTCGGCGCCGTTTACAAAGCTCGCGACATAAAACTTGACAGGCACGCGGCGGTGAAATTCCTCAGCGCGCCGATGAACAGTGATTACAGCAAACTCTTCAAACGGGAAGCCAAGATCCTCGCGAACCTGAGCAAAAATGGAAACATCGTTCAAATTTATACTTGGGGAGAATACCGGGGTTGCAACTATATGGCACTCGAGTATATGGATGGAAGCGTCGAGGACCAGCTCAAAAATAATCCCGATGGTCTTCCCCTTAAAGATGCGCTCGAAATTATCGCGAACTGCTGTGAAGCACTGGAATACGCACATGACCAGGGCGTTCTGCATCGCGACATCAAACCTGCAAACATTCTGATCGATTCGAAAACGAAACAAACCAAGCTCTGCGATTTCGGCTTGGCACGCTTCTACAACAAGGGTATCGACTCTGCCACCCAGACCATAGCCGGCTCGCCTCCATTTATGCCCATCGAACAAATCTCCGGAAAAACCCTCGACGAGCGCTCAGACATTTATTCCCTCGGCGTGACACTTTACCAACTCCTCAGTGGTCAGCTCCCCTTCAGCGGGGATTCCCAATACGAAATCATGGAGAAAATTCGGTCCGGTAAAGGCGAACAGTTGACGTCCCATCGCGACGGTCTCCCGAAAATCGTTTACGACATCGTCAAAAAAGCACGGGCACGAAAACCGGATGATCGGTTTCAAAACGCTACGGAATTCAAAGATGCATTGCGCCGCACTATTCACGCTATCGAAGAGACCGGCTCGGCAGACTCCGCGCGTCTCGATCCCGTTAAAAAACCCGCATGGGTTAAGTACGCCGTCGCGGCCGGTGTTACCGCATGTATCACAATAGTCGGTATCGGCGGATTTTTCTCCGGGCGCTCAGGTTCTGATTCAGGAACGACAACGGTACTGGCAGAAACGAAAAACCTGATCGAACAGAGCGAGTATTCCAAAGCAGAGACGCGTCTCCGCAAGTTTATGGAGCCCTTTGGCGGTACTGAAGCCGACTATCAGGAAGCCGCCTATCAGTTGGCCTATGCCCTTCAGCGAAGCGGTCAAAATACAGAAGCGCAGACTGTATCAGAACTGATCACGGACCCGGCAATGGAGCGTGAAATCGACGCGGTTCTTGCTCACGCACTTGACCGGGAAGCATCCAGAGCACAGCTGCAAGCCAATGCAGACGCGGTTCCGGACTCATATTCCGTAGTATTGTTGGCCATGCTTGACCTGGCTTCGAGCCAACATAGAGACGTAATCAGCCGACTCGAAAAATTCGACTCAAGTCATCTTAATTTTAACTGGCAAAAACACACTGCACTCCAGACTCTGGGGCAGGCCTATTTCGCGTCAAACAAGTTTGACAGTGCTTCGACAACGTTCAACGAACTGCGAGGTGTCTCCAACGCTAACGTGGCAGGCCGGGCCGCTGAGTTCGCCGAAATCATCGAAGCCCGCGTAAGAAACGAAGAAAAAGCCGTTCTCATGCAGTATGCCGATGAACTGAGCGATGCTATTGACGACAACGGTTCCTATGACAGCTGGACAAGCCGTCCGCTTCGGGTTAGTGTATTGGATGCAAAGGTACAAGAGTCCATGACAGGGCGCGTTCTGGAAGAGGGATTGAACGAGTTCTTCCCATTCTATCTCAATGCTGCCCTTGCGAACGGAACCGGAAGACCAATTTCGATTCTAGACCGTGTACATTTGGATGAAGTGCTCGCAGAAAAGAACCTGATTTCAAAAGTCGGCGCTGAAGACGAAAAAGGCGATATCCTCAGCGGCATATTCGGAGTCCGATATATTGTCAAACCTGAATTTTCTTCGTTTAAAGATGACCAACTGGTGTCGTTTTCAATAACAAGTGTTGCTTCAGGAGAACAGATTTTCATGGAAGAAGATCTGAACCTGCCGCCGCACAACAGTGACCGGGCCGCGTGGAAGGCTTGGATTCGAGAACTGGAATCCATGATTCGCGCGAAGCTGACCAGTTCTTATAGGCTACAAGGGATTTTGGCCAGCGACTCCGACGGTCTGACACTCAACATCGGTTCTACGGTCGGTGTGTCTGAAGGAATGCAGTTTACGGTTCACAACGAGCCGCACGGTGCAAAAGTCGGCGACTATATCGTAAGAGTAGTCGGCGATATTAGTGACAATAAATGCCGAGTCGAACCAGTCGGATTCGAGCCTAAGACGGCTAAGGACGGCTGGTACGTTCAAGAAAAGGCCTAAACATGATTCGATTGAAATCCTGCTTGATTAAAATCACCATGGCAGTCGCCATGGTGATTTTCGTTGCTGGCTGTGCCACGAGCAAGGACCAGTCCAAATACATGCGGGACGGTGTCCAATACGGTCAAGAAGGCAAGACAGCAGAGGGCAAAAAGCAAGGCAGTTTCCGCGGTCGCTGGTGGAACTACTACGTGCGCGGTCGCTCTTACCTGGATGGGCAATTCTATGCCGAAGCCGAAGAGGATCTCCGCACAGCGCTGGCAAAACGAACGAAAGACCAGCGATGGGCACGCACCTACGGCCTCCACTTCATACCGGAATATTTCCCGAATCGCGAACTCGGGATAGTTCTGTTCAATCAGGACAAGTTCGAAGAAGCGATTCCCTATCTCGAACAGAGCAACCAGCAGACCCCCTCCGCACGCGCCGCATACTACCTGGATCAGGCTCGCGCAACTCTGTTTTCCAGTACTGACCAATCACCGCCCAGAGTAACCTTTGCGACACGGAACGTTTCCGGGCTGCGCGAGTCATCCATAATCCTGACCGCCCAGGCCACTGACGATACTTTCGTGACCGCGATCCGCATCGGCGATGATTCCTACCCCATTCAGGTATCCGGCAAAACAGTGGATATCGAAGTGCCGATAACGCTCAGCGCGGGTACGAACACAATTTCTATAACAGCAACCGATATCTCCGGTAAAGAAGCTACCTACACCCTCGATATCGCGACCGACCACGAAGGCCCCGCAATTAGCTTCGACAGGCCAATTACCATTCCAGGCACTCTTACCGGCGCGATCTCCGATCCAGCTGGAATCGATTCGCTCAAGGTTGCCGGAGTCGATGCCGTAATCGCGTCCGGAAGCGACGGCACAGCAACGTTCTCGGTCGCAATCTCGACCCTACCCGCCGACAATCGAATCCTCTTTACCGCCATGGATGACATTGGGAATGAGACCAACGGTCGTGTACTTCTCGGCGGAGGCGACACGGTTGCTCTCTCCGATATACACTCCGGCATTGTATTGGCGAACAACACAAATTCCGTGCAGCTGCCGAACGGTTTGACGGCGGTCATGCGCGGCGGGAAAGTGGCTGCCCTCACACTCGCAGCAAATGAAACGACGCTGACGGAGCCGAAGATCACAGTTACCAACGCGTACGAGGGACAAAAGTACAGACTTGACGAAATCATCCTCGGAATGCTCATCCAGTCTCCGAATCCAATTGATCAAGTCGTTATCAACGGTGTCGAAGTCGCCAATCTTGTTCCTGGGCGCAAACAACAGACCATCAGTCGCCGCATACCACTCCCCGAAGACAAAAACACTGTTAAAATAGAAGTCGTAGACACTGCCGGACAAAGGGACGTTCAGGAAATCACCATCCTTCGAGAACTCACAGATATCCATCTTCCCATGAATCGTCTGAACCTCGCTATTCTCGGAAACGTTTGGGCAGAGGGTACCGCACCCGATCTCGACGAGAGTGCCGACTTCATTACCAGACAACTGAAAATACAACTCTCTGGTCAAAATCGGTTTCGGATTCTAGACGACGAAGATGCCCAGAATATCGCGGACGAACGGGAACTGACCCTCGCATTGGGCGACAAGCAGTCACGACAGGCGATCAGTCAAAGATTGTTGGAAGCCGAAGTTCTCGTAATTGGTAAAGTCCACCGCAGTTTCGACAGCATCGAAGTCGTGCTCGAAGCAATCGATCCCGTCACCTCGACAGTCATTGGTTACGCTGATGTCGCCGGACCCAACGATACACGGCAGGATCTTCAAAAACTCACCGGCGACCTCGCCCTGCGCTTCCGACAGCTCTTTCCGGTTGCCCAGGGAGAAATCCTCCGTACCCAGGGCGGCGGAAAAGTGCAAACCACCCTCAATCAGTCCGACGGCGTTTCAAAAAATCTTCGCTGCATCGTATACCGACGCAGTCCCGAGCAGTTCCATGAAGATACCGGCGAAAGCCTCGGTTTTGATACAAAGATCATCGCCAATGGCTACCTCAACGATGTCAAGAGAGACCAGAGCGTCCTCTCGATTCTAAGCGACGGAACCCAGGTGGAAATCTCCATCGAAGATACGGATCTGGTCATCACAAAATAGCCGCTTCGGTAGTACGTCTTGGTCCACCTAATAT
>DTSJ01000029.1 GCA_012965445.1 Candidatus Hydrogenedentota bacterium | reverse complement strand
GTCCAGGGATAATCGAAAATCTCGGGAATCGTTCCTACGATTCTGAAATCACTGTAGCGATCGCCAAGACTCACCGGAAAGGCATAAGCAACATTTTCCTCCTCCTTCAAGCGCAGGTAGTCGCTGTACAGCATGTTCCCCGGCGGGTTATCAAGATAGTAGATCGCATTCAAAACCAGCTGAAGCGGACTTCCCTGACGTCCACCCACAACGATGTCCCATGCCGACTGCTCTTCCTCAAACCGTTTCCGGGTCTCATTGCGAATTGTCAGTATCGCCGATATCAGCCCCACCGCCAACGCCACGGACAGTATCGTCAGTGCGGTCGTAAACCAGCGATCCCAGAGATAATTCCACGCAATACGCCACAGACTCATCTGGACACCTCCCGCACTAGCTCCGTGCAGTCAAAACGCTCCGGCAATGAATCCGCGATAGTCTTGTCATGGGTCACCATCAGCATCGTGACTTCTTCTTCACGGCACATCTCAAGCAGCAGTTCCATTACTGACGCTGCCGTCTTCGGGTCAAGGCTCCCCGTCGGCTCGTCAGCGACCACGACCTGCTGCTTGTTCGCCAGCGCGCGCGCGATCGCCACACGCTGCTGCTCCCCAACGCTCATGGTCGTCGGTTTACTGTTCAATCGATGCCCAAGCCCGACGCGTTCCAATAGCGCCGTAGCACGCGGTTTCCATTCCTTCGGTGGACGTGTATCGCTGAACTGCATCCCCAGCAGGACGTTCTGGAGCGCGGTAAACGGCTTCAATAAATTAAAGGTCTGAAACACAAACCCGAAATTCTCGCCCCGGAACCGATCCATCTGGCCTTCATTCAACTTCTGAATTTCCGTCCCGTCTACTTGAACCGACCCCTCATCTGGACGGAGCAGTCCTGTTACAAGATTCAGCATTGTACTTTTCCCGCATCCGCTCGGCCCCCAAAGGGCAATATGCGCACCCGGCTCGGCATGAAACGAATCGCAACAAAATTCAACCCCCGGCCCCAGCTTCCTCCGACAGTTCGTCAACTCAATCATCGATACATATCCACAGGTTCCAACAATTCCAGTTCAGCAAAACGGTAACGATACCAAATCCGTCAAGAATATTCTAATTCCATACACTCCAACAGGTTACAGAAAATCAAGTATTCGCAATATTCACCCGCTCGATCACAAATTAGTCGATCATTCGAATCGTCAATAGGGCAACGGAAGTGTCTTGATCAGTTGAATAAATTTCTGATCCCCTGCACAAGAACCGCTAGGCTGAGCGTGGTATAGGGTAAAAGACGCATTTATGCACAGACGCGATATCGAACAAATCCAGACATTCTACGCCGACCATCGGCAGCCACTGTACAACATACGCGCTGTCCCTGCTCGGCTCTCGAGAATTGGCGGAGGATGTTCTTCATGCGGTGTTCGCGGAATTGTTGCAGCGTGACCGTTTGCCAGACGATCTCCGGCCGTACGTCTTTCGCAGTGTCCGGAATCGCTCGATAGACCACTTTCGGAAGGAACAGCGCCAACGACAGCAATCATTGGATTCGATTTTTGAAAAAGATACCAGTCGCGAACTCTTGGAGACGCGGCTGTAGATATCACGATTTCTTTTCGAAACAGAATCAACCGATTGGCGAAGAGATACTCAAGAAAATGCAGTGGGCGATTGTCGCCGACTTTGTTGTTCATACCTATTCAGTGGAAAGAGGACAAATCAGAACGTTCGGGACGGCAAATCTGGGCATGGCTTTCATGTCCCGTGTCACCAAAGCAGAGCAGGAACGACACTACAATATCGATTTCTTCCACCCCAATCGTCAGCACGACAACTTGCCGAAATCGGTCGAAGATACTTCCGAAGCCTTGCAGGCTTTCAACGACAGCTTTCGCGACTTCCATTTCCGATATCGATACGAAGTCGAAGACGGCGAAACCGTGGGGTTCTTCTACAGCGCATCCCCGACGGAACACTACATCGTCCTGAACACCATGACTGTCATCGACGCCAGCGGAGGCCGTTACTTCAAAGTAGAGTAGTAGTCCCGGAAATCTACTCGTCCTCGAAATCGATGGAGAACGACTCCCCCTCCTTCATCCGCCGATAATTCTGGAACGGGACGACCTCCTCCCCCACTTTCTGGTGATACATCACCAGTTCCCGGGTGTCCAGGGAGAGATCCTGACGCTCTATCGTTCGGATCACCCACGGCGATATAAACAGCGCTGCGATGTCCTTCTGTTTCAGGATGTCTGCTGGAGTTTCTGTGTCACCGATGAAATACAATCGTTTGCCATGCCACGTCACCAAGTACGAGAAATGCTCCGGCGCGAACTTGTGCGGCATCGCAATCGCCTGCACCGTAATGCCCTTATACGTCATGGGTTCCGTTTCCGAAAAAGGAACTACCCGCTCCTTATCCAGCTTCTCGGTGACACTGGGCGGCGCGATAATCTTCGTCTTCAGCTTCATTTCCTGAAAAAGATCGGCGTTCCAGTGGTCCCCATGAAAATGCGTAATCAGATGCACACCGTCACGAATCTCCGGCACCTTGTCCATATCGTATTCCATATAACCATACGCGCCCGACGTATACGGAAAATCGCTCAACAGCGTCGTCTCACCGTCTGAGATGTGAAACGCCATGTTCCCGATAAAGGTGATCTTCAGTTCTCCAGCATCCGCGCATACAGCAAGCGTGATGCTCAGCAGAAGAAAACAGATCGTCCAATACGAACGCAGCATCATCGTCTACACTCCGAATTGACGCAGATGGTGGTCCGCATGCACATCGTGCAGCTTCCCCCACCCCACGGGACCGAGATCACCGAGCGCAGGATGCGGAGGCGGATCAAAAGATCCGGAATTCAACTCCGTCAGAAACTCGTCCATTTCCGTCTTTAACTCATCGAGGGTAGCTGTCGGTGCAGAAGCATCATACAACTTCGGTTTCGCAACATTCTTCGGGAATTTCACTATCCCGTTCACAAACAAAGGCCCCGCAATATGCTTGATTAGAAAGCTGCCCTCGTCCGGCGTCAACTCATCTTTACTGAGCGAATACCGGATAGCAGTAACCATATGCGCCCGCATCTGGCCCAAAGACATCGATCCCCATTCGGGTTTCGCGTCCTCATCAATTTTGTTGAACCGCTCAAGTGCGCGGTCGATCATCGCCTGATCAAATTTCGGCATTTTTGGTCTCCAGATTTACAGCGCAGCCGCGCCAGCTTCAGCCACGGCTTCATCATTCGCCACAGAAGACCCCGAAACGCCTATCGCCCCGATCAGTTTTCCAGAGGCGTTGTGCAAAGGCAGTCCGCCCGCAAATGTAATCAGACCTCCGTTCGAGCGTTCGACCCCGTAGAGCTCACCACCAGGTTGACTCATAGTACCCAGCACACCTGAGGGAAAACCGAACATCACTGCCGTCTTTGCCTTTTTCATCGATATATCCGCGCTGCCAAGATACGCGTCATCCATCCGCACGAATGCCTTGAGATTACCGCCCACATCCACTACTGTGACATTCATCTTGACATCCATTTCCGCAGATTTCTTTAGCGCCGCAGCGATAATTCGTTGTGCCGCATCCAGGGTCACTGTCTCTCCCTTGAAACTCGTCACTGCCTCTACCGTATGGCGCGACAACGCCGTACTCAACCCCACAATAATCGCAATCGCTAATAATCCTGAATATGCTCTTGATAACATCGATTTGTCCCTTTTCGTTGTACGCAGACGCCGGGTTTTCGTTGGGTTCGGTCAATCCGTGTATTCAGTTTTAGTCTATCAACATGCTACAATATAATCAATTTCAGTGCTGAAAGCGAGTCATATACCTGTACCAGAGCGATACGATCTCTGGCTGTTTTTCGATGCGCTGAACGATTCTGCCCCATTTTCTGGAAATATCCTAGGACTCATCTATGGAAACGGATACCCTGATAGGTTTGACACTTATTGCCGTACTCGGCATTGGTGCTCAATGGCTCTCATGGCGCGTACAGCTCCCCTCAATCCTCTTCCTCCTATTTGCCGGATTCGGTGCCGGTGCAGTCGGCTGGATAGACCCTGACGAACTGTTCGGTGACCTCCTCTTCCCGGTAGTATCCATGTCCGTTGGCCTCATCATGTTCGAAGGCGGCCTCAGCCTCAAACTCAGGGAACTCAAATCCATAGGGGGAACCCTGCTGGCACTAATCACCCTGGGACCAATAGTCACCTGGGGTATAACTACATTCCTCGCTGTATATCTGCTCGGACTTCCGGGAAAGCTGGCCGTGCTCCTCGGAGCGATACTCGTCGTGACAGGCCCCACTGTGATCATTCCACTCTTGCGCCAAGTCAGACCGAAAGGCCAAATCGCCTCGATTCTCAAATGGGAAGGTATCCTCATCGACCCCATCGGCGCCACACTCGCACTCCTTGTGTTCGAAGTCATCACCATGACCGACACCTCCCACGCCACCACCGAAGTCGTCATTGTCGTCGGACGCACTCTACTCCTCGGAATCGTACTCGGTGGAGTCAGTGGCCTGTCCATGCTGCAAATGCTCAAACGATACTGGATTCCTGATTACCTTCAGAATCCAGTCACCCTCATGGTGGTCCTCGGAGTATTTACCCTCTCAAACACTTGGCAACACGAATCCGGACTGCTCTCTGTCACGGTCATGGGAATCGTCCTCGCAAACCAGCGCCAGGCCCACATCCACCATATTGTCGAATTCAAAGAAAACCTCCGGGTACTCCTCATCTCCAGCCTCTTCATCGTTCTCGCCGCCAGAATAGATCTGGACAGCGTAAGAGCGCTTTCCTGGACGGTACCCGTATTCGTCCTCCTGATGATTGTCCTCGTGCGCCCCTTCAGCGTCGCCGTTGCAACCCTGCGCGCACCCATCACCATCAAAGAAAAAGCCTTCCTGGCGTGGATGGCCCCTCGCGGAATCGTCGCTGCGGCCGTATCCTCTATCTTCTCGCTGCGGCTCATCGAACAAGGGAATGAAGAAGCTGCGATTATCCCTACCATTACCTTCATCGTAATCGTCGGAACCGTACTCATCTACGGAGTCTCAGCAAAACTGGTCGCACGACGCCTCGATTTAGCCGAACCCTCACCAAAAGGCCTCCTGATCGTCGGTGCAACCCCCTGGGCACGTGCGATGGCCGCAGACCTTGTCTCTCACGACATTCCCGTCCTCATGGTCGACTCCAACTGGATAGCGATTTCCGCCGCACGTATGGACGGAATGCGCACGTACTACGGTAGTGCACTGTCAGACCGTGCGATGAATGAAATGGACCTCAGCGGCATCGGACAATGCCTCGCACTGACCCCCAACGACGAAACGAACGCGCTTATTTCCATGCGCTTTGGCGCACTCTTCGGACGCGGCAAGGTCTACCAGATCGTGTCGGAAAAAGAAGACCACGAACATCGCGACACCATGACGCACAGCCTCAGAGGCCGCGCCCTGTTCCAGGAAGGCAAAACCTTTCGAAGTATGATGGATCACTTCCACAAAGGTGCAATGATCAAGAAAACACCCATCACCGAAGAGTTTACTTATGAAGATCTCCTCAATCACTACGCGCACGAAGCCGTCCCGCTGCTCACCATGACACCCGACGGTACACCCAAAGTTTTTACGGTGCTGGATCCTCCGTCACCCCAGAACGGACACACGGTATACAGCCTGACAATCGAAGTTGAAACCCAAAACGCACCGAGCGAGGAAACATAAATCGAATGGCACTAAGCATCGGAATCGTAGGACTCCCAAACGTAGGCAAGAGTACCACATTCAACGCACTCACCAAAGAACAAAACG
>DTSJ01000028.1 GCA_012965445.1 Candidatus Hydrogenedentota bacterium | reverse complement strand
ATCCAGAACATTTCGACACGAGTGTATATGCGACGGCGAAGGCGGGTATCATCGGGTTGACGAAGAATCTTGCTGCGAACTACGCTGCGTCCAATATTCGGGTGAACGCGATTGCTGCGGGGCTGATCGACACACCGATGTCGGCTCGTGCGCAGGAGCAGGACGAAATCATGGATTTCATTGCAAAGAAGCAGCCGCTTGATGGTGGACGTATTGGCAGGCCAGATGACCTCGATGCTCTGGTGGTATATCTCCTCTCCGATGAGTCGCGGTTCGTTACGGGGCAGGTCATCAACGTGGACGGCGGCTGGTCTGTTTCTGATGGGTGCTGACGTGTCGGGTGAAGATTATATTCTCGGTGTTGATATCGGCGGGACCGAAATCAAAATCGTCCGCGTGACCCCTGAAGGTGAGGTACTCGATGTCCATCGTATCGAGACAAAAGAGAACACAGACGATGTCGAAGTAGATGACTGGCCAGCTTACGTGCATATGTGGATAGACTCGATTCAGGAAGACTACTCGCAGAGAGCCATAGTAATTGGTATCTCTGCGCCCGGACTTGTGGCTTCCGACAACCGTTCCATTGCGTGGATGCAGGGGCGGATGGAAGCTTTACAGGGTGTGGACTGGACAGAAGTCTTTGAATTGAAAACAATCATCCCAGTGATAAATGATGCCCACGCCGCCTTACTCGGCGAATGCTGGAAGGGGCCAGCGGCGGGTTACAGGAATGCGATTATGCTGACACTGGGCACGGGAGTGGGTGGTGCGATTTTGGTGAACGGAGAGCTTCTGCAGGGTGGGATCGGGCGTGCAGGACATTTGGGACACATCTGTTTGGACGCTCACGGCGAACCCGATATTGTGAATACGCCGGGCAGTCTTGAGGATGCGATAGGCAATTGTACCATCGAAAAACGCAGCGGTGGACGATTCACTTCTACCCACGCACTTGTCGATGCTCACGCGAGCGGCGATGAAGACGCGACACGGGTCTGGCTGGAATCGGTACATCATCTCGCTTGCGCTCTGGTATCATTCATCAACATTGTCGATCCGGAGGTCATGGTGTTGGGCGGAGGCATTGCTGGCGCGGGCGACTTGCTGCTCGAGCCGCTGCGTGCGGAAATGTCCAAACTTGAATGGCGCCCGCATGGCGATGCGGTACCGATAGTGATTGCGAGCCTCGGTGATCTGGCGGGGGCTTACGGCGCGGCCTATTTTGCGCTGCTTCATGGAAAGGAAGATGAATGACACCCAGTGAAGACTATTTGTCGAAATGCGCAGGCATTCTCGAGGCCATAGCCGGTCAATCGGAGCAGATTCATCAAGCTGCGGATTGGTTCGCGGAAACAATACTTGCGGGTCGAATGGTCCACGTGTTCGGCTCGGGGCACAGTCGCATCATGGTCGAAGAAATGTGGCCGAGGTATGGATCGTTTCCCGGCTTCAACCCTATTGTTGAGCTGTCGCTTACTTTTCATAATCTCGTGGTCGGTGCGAACGGCCAGCGGCAGGCGATGTTTCTGGAGAATGTTTCCGGGTTAGCTGTTCGCATTTTGAGAAACTTCGATTTGAGTGATGTGGACAGCGCTTTGGTGATTTCTTCGAGTGGATGCAATATTGTACCAATCGAGATTGCGGAAGGCTTTCAAAAGATCGGTATCAAGGTCGTTTCGATTGTCACGCAAGCGCATTCGGATGCTTCGAAGTCGCGACACCCGAACGGGAAAAAGCTGACGGATTTCTCGGACCTTGTGCTGGATACGGGTGCGCCTGCGGGGGATGCAATGACACTGATTGAAGGTCTCGATACGCCAGTGGCTCCCGGATCTTCGGTGGGCGGGTGTATGCTGATCAATGCCATAAAGGCCGAGGTCGCGCAGCGGCTCACTGCCGCTGGGCAACCCCCGAAAGTACTCACTGCCGCATGCAATGCGGGCGCTGAGGAAGCCACGAGACTATTTGAGTCGGCCTACGATGAGCATGGGCGCAGACTTGCGAAACTTTACGAGTCGCTGGGAGATGAACCTTGAACGAACGAACGCTGCGCACAACGGTTATCGGAAGCTACCCCTTTCCGGGCTGGCTGGAATACGCGACCGGAAACCTCGACGACTTCGGATCGGCTGACCACGAAGAAATGATCGAGGACGCGGTGACTGTCGCGATCGCGGATCAGACTCGCGCCGGACTGGATGTTATCACTGATGGCGAACAAACGCGTCTCGATTTTAATTTGTCATTCTATGGCTTTCTCGAAGGCATTGATCTGGAGGGGGAATCGCCGCGTCGACATGGTCCGCCTGCTCATGATCAGCGGGGGAAACACGCGATCACTGGAGACATCGCGGCGCCGAATGGTCTGGGCACGGTGGAAGACTTCGAGCGTTTCAAGCGACTTGCCCCGACTGGTGATGCGCCGATTCTGAAGGCCAGTGTGCCGGGTCCATTTACTATGAGCGGTCGTTTGATACCGAACGCGCAGTATGCGGACCGTTATGCGATTACAGAGGCATTGGTGCCGGTCATTCGCGATGAGTTAGCCGCTTTGCTGGAAGCGGGATGCACCGAAATCACAGTCGACGAGCCTTCGATGAGCTGCTATGGCTACAAGGAAGATACGAAACGTTTTGTCGATATTTACAACCGCACTGTCGAGCCAATCGTCGGAAAATGCAACCTCTCCACCCATCTTTGCTTTGGAAATTTCAAGGGACACGCAGTGGGGCTGCGCAAGTATGCCTCGCTCTTCCCGGATTTCCTGGAGATGCACGCCGACGAGGTGCATGTGGAAATGGCGAGTCGCGAGTTTGCAGAACTGGACATCATCAAGGAGATTGCCGAGGTGAAGCATGTCGCGGTCGGAATTGTGGATGTGAAGAGTTACTATATTGAGTCAGTTGCTGACATCGTGGAACGCGTGAAGTGTTGTCTGGAATTTGCGCCTGCGGAGAAGCTGTCCTTTGCGCCGGACTGCGGACTCAGCCAGACTGCGCGTTGGGCGGCGAAGCAGAAAATGAACAACATGGTCGAGGGTGTGCAGGAAGTTCGCGCGGAGTTGGGCCTGTGATTGAGCCTTCGCAAAAAGACGATGCGCTGCTTGCTGATATCGCTGCTGCTCGCGAAGAACCCGATGCCTTGCACATTTGGTGGCTGGGCCAGAGCGGTTTTCTGGCGGAGTTTAATGGAACGACGGTGCTGTTCGACCCCTACCTGTCCCATTCGCTGACCCATAAATACGCCGAGACCGAGAAGCAGCATGTGCGCATGACTGAGCTTGTGGTCGACCCTGCGAAGTTGACGCAGATCGATGTTGTGACATCCAGCCACAATCACACGGATCATCTTGATGCGGAGACATTACTCGCGCTGATGGGCGCGAATCCGGATGTGGCTTTTGTGATTCCTGAAGCGAACCGTGCCTTTATCGCAGATCGTCTGCAGCGGGATGCGGACCGACCGACCGGGCTTAGCGACGGGGAATCTACGACCATTAAGGGGGTGGACTTTTTCGGCATTACTGCCGCGCACGAGGACCTGTCTCGCGATGAAAATGGTAAATGCCATTTCATGGGCTTCGTCGCCAGGATCGGACCGTGGACTTTGTACCATTCCGGCGACTCGATATTACACGACGGTCTCGTCGAACAGCTCAACGGCTTCAACATCGATGTCGCCTTCCTGCCCATTAACGGCAGCATACCTGAACGCAACGTTGCGGGAAATTTTGATGGTGCCGAAGCCGCGCAACTCGCCCGGGATATTGGGACCACTCTGGCCATCCCCTGCCATTACGACCTCTTTGAGTTTAATACTGCGACGACAGACCTGTTTGAGGAGAGCTGCACAAGTATGCAGCAGGAGTTTGAGGTTATGGAAAATGGGGAGCGAATTACCTTGGAGTAGTCAGGATGTAGTGCCACACTGAAAGGGAACGGTCAAAAAAACCTCACTTTGAAAGGAGACTGTTCTCGGGCAGTTCGACTACCGCCGGGAAGTCCGAATTTGATGGCGGAGTTTAGATACCCGACGAACTGATTCTCACCGTTTGATAAACTTTTCGCTTTCGAAAAAGTTGATTCTGTTTATTCAATTTGTTTACATGACAATACGATCATCATAATCGAGGTAGCGAGTCGTTTCCGCGCCCAGCAATCTAAAATTGATATAAATCATATTGCCCGTTCCCGTATACCTGACCCAAGGATTGTTTACCTAGAAAGCCTCTTTTTAGCGACACTTGGTGGTGTTTAGATAGCGCCACTGGGAAAGGGGCGTACAACGTGATTCTTATCTTCCAGCATCCTACAGATAAGACGCAGGTTCACGGGCGTATCGTCCACGACCATGATATTCGCTCTGTCGTTACCTTTCATCGTAATCTCCTTCATGTGCTCATCAATTCGTGTGTCGCCTTGAAATCCAACTCGACTTTTTTGAAAATTTCACACAAATTCGGATCAAAATGCGTCCCCGCATCTTCGATGATGATGTCGCGACTTTTTTCATGAGGGAAACCTTTCTTATAGCACCGTTCCGAACGCAAGGCATCGTACACATCTGCTATCGCCATAATGCGAGCGCAAAGAGGGATATCATCACCGGCAAGTCCATCTGGATATCCTTTGCCGTTCCATTTCTCGTGGTGTGATCGCGCGACATCAATCCCCATGTTGATAAATGCGTTATTCGGATACTCAGATCGAACTGCTTCCAACGTATCGGATCCAAGAACGGTGTGGGTTCTCATAATGTCGAATTCTTCGTCTGAGAGTTTTCCGGGTTTACACAGAACTCCATCCGGAATACCCACTTTCCCGATATCGTGTAGAGGACTCGCTTGAGCCAGATTTAGTGTATATTCCTCATCAACGACATCTTGATATTCAGGGGATTCACTCATTTTAGTGGAAAGAATTTGGCAGAAAGCCTGGACACGTTCAATGTGCTTACCGGTATCATCATCGCGTGATTCAGCGAGCCTTGACATCGCCACAATCGTGGCTAGTTGCGCCTGTGAAATCTCTTCTTTAACACTGAGGACCTCGCCTATTTTTTCCTGAACGAGCGATTCCAGTTCGTTGTTGTGCCGCTTCAGCTGCTTCTGCAGGTAGTGCAATTGCAAATGCGTATCAACGCGTGCCTGGACTTCCTCGAACTGAAACGGCTTCGTGATGTAGTCGACACCGCCGATGGAAAATGCCTCCATTTTGTCTTCCATTTTGTTCAGGGCACTAATGAAAATAATCGGGATATCCCGCGTTTTCTCCTTGCTTTTTAACTTGGTACAGACTTCATAACCGTCCATCTCCGGCATGTTTATATCGAGTAGAATCAGATCTGGAGGATCATTTTGGGCCGCCTTCAAAGCGAAGCGTCCTCCAGGAAACGGCCGCACATTGTATCCCTGCTCACTCAGCATCCCGTCCAGGAGTCGCAAGTTAGCAGGGGTATCATCAACGATCATGATGCTTGCATCTTTTCGAACCGTAGCCATTGAATTAGTCCCCTTCTTGTTCCAGGATGCCGACCAGAGCATCGTATTCATAGCGACTTGCCAAGTCGCGTAAACTAGCTGCTGCAGCATTGTCGATTACTTCGACACGATTCAGCAGTTCCCCCAGACGACCCATGTAGCCGTTCAGCGTTGCTTCTTTCATTTCTATAATGAGTTCACGGGCAATCGAATCAAGTGAACAGCACGTTACAGCTATCGATTTTTCTTCGATACCCAGTTCCCCTAACTGAGTAAAATTATTACTCTTCTCCGCCCAATCCTGGTTGAGCAATACCGAGTCTTCGTAAATGCTCATGATCTGATGATTCAGGAAGAGGCTGAATT
>DTSJ01000027.1 GCA_012965445.1 Candidatus Hydrogenedentota bacterium | reverse complement strand
GCTATGATGTGTCCTTTTATCGGACGACCGATGAGGAAAGTATCGCCGAGGAGATCGAGGATTTTGTGTCGTACCATTTCGTCGGGATATCGCAGATCGTCGTTGAGGATTGATTCGTCGCCGACGACTACCGCGTTTTCGAGGGTTCCGCCGCGGATAAGACCTTGTTCCTGGAGCATTTTGACTTCGCGCAGGAAGCAGAATGTTCTGGCTGAGGAGATTTCTTCGGTGAAGATTTCAGGCGTTATGGTAAAGGACGCGTATTGTGTTCCGATGGCGACGTGATCGAATGCGATCGTCATGGTAATCCGCAGGTCTTCTGCGGGGAGAATGGTCAGCATTACATCGCCGTTGCGATAGTAGACGGGTTCTTCGACTTTGACGAATTTACGCTCTGCGTCTTGTTCCTGTCGTCCGACTGCATTGATGACTTCGATGTAGGGCATCGAGCTTCCATCGCCCAGCGGGTTTTCGTTTCCGTCCAGTTCAATGTCGAGATTGTCAATGCCTGCGCCGACGACTGCAGCCAGGACATGTTCCACGCTGTGGACTTCAACGCCGTCTTGGCCGATTGTCGTACCGCGGGAGACGTCGATTACGTTGTCGACCTCGGCCTTGATTTCGGGACGTCCGGAGAGGTCGACGCGGTAGAAAGTGACGCCGCTGTCGGGCGGGGCTGGTTTGAAGGTAACTGTGGCGAGATTGCCGGTATGGAGTCCGATGCCGGAGAAGGAGGCTTCTTTGGCTATAGTGTGCTGCTTATCCATTGAGTTTCTGTTCCAGCTCTTCGATACGTTTTTCGAGGTCGCGAATGGTGCGCAATGCTTTGGGCAGTCGTCTTTGACTCATAATCATGCGCAGATTGGTCTTGTGGTCTATTGCGGGGAAGCCTGAGACGACTGCGCCTTCTTCGAGAGGTTGTAATGCACTGGCTCCGGCCCCGAGAATCACGTTGTCTCCTATTGTGACGTGTCCGATTATACCAGAATTGCCGCCCATGGTCACGTTGTTACCAAGTGTTGCGCTGCCGGCGATCGCGGAACCACCAGATATAGTGCTATTCTCGCCAATAGTCACATTATGTGCTATTTGGACGAGATTGTCAATTTTTGTGCCGTTTCCTATGCGTGTAACGCCGAACGTGGCCCTGTCGATAGCTGAATTTGAGCCGACTTCGACGTTGTCGCCGATGATGACTTTGCCGATTTGGGGGATTTTCGCCTGTATTCCGTCGACTGTGGTGAATCCGAAGCCGTCACTGCCGATGGCGACGTTGCTGTGGATGATACAGTTTTTGCCTACGGTGACGTTTTCACGGATGGTGGTGTTTGGGTATACGATGGTGTCGGGGCCGATGGTTGAATTTCGGCCGAGGTACACGCCGGCGTAGAGGATGACGTTGTCCGCGATGCCAGCGTTGTCTGCGATATGAACGTTTGCATCGATGGCGCAGTTTTCTCCGATGGTGACGTTTGCGCCGCGGGTCGCGGTGGGGTGGATGCCGGTTGGGTGTATGAGGAGTTCTTGTTCGAGTTCGCTTAGCAGGGTCGCGAATGCGAGGTATGGGTTTTCAACTTGTATGACGGGGAAGTCGTGCTCGCCGGTGTAGTCGCTCTGGACGAGAACGGCAGATGCCTGAGTAGTTTTCATTACGGAAGTGTAGCTGGGGTTTCCGAGGAACGAGAGGTCGCCCGCTTGTGCGTCTTGTAGTCCGTTGAGGCTCGTGATCTGAACTTCCCCGTCACCGATCACAGCACCATTGAGTTTTTGTGCTATTTGTGCAACATTGTTTTGCATCGATGGGATGGGAACTACTATTTGTTGTTCAGGTGGTCGATGACTTTTTGAGTCATGTTGAGGGTGGTGCTGAAGTAGAGAAGGTTGTTGTTTCTGTTTTTACTGCTGTCGAAAACAAGATGGTAGTTTCCTAGTGCACCGACTTCTTCTACCGCAATTTGAATATCACCGATAATTTCTTCGAAGATGCGCTTTTCTCTTCTGTCGACCTCTTCCTGACTCTGTTGAATCGCTGCTTTGTATTTAGACAGGTCTGCTTCAATGCTGTCTTGGAGTTTGTCTCGTTCTTCGTCTGTCAAGTTTACCGTTTCGTCATCAAATGTTTCTTTGTCTTTAGTGATTCTTTCGGAGAGGTCGTCGATCGGCTTTTGGAGTTTATCGACTTCTACTTTCAGTACTTCGTACTGTTCTTTCTGTTTGTCATACTCGTCGAACACAATTTTGAGGTTGACGACACCTATTTTGTATTGAGAATTCTGGGCGAGCGCAATTGTGGGTATGGACGCTATAGCAATGACGACGATCAGGGAGAAGTATCGTATCAGTGTACGTGGAATCATAGTATGCTCTGAGTCCTTGGGGTGTGTAATTCGGCGTACCGGTATTGTATATTTCGTAACGCATGGATGTACAATTTCTACCGCGTTCTGGTGGGCGAGTATAGCATTGGTTCCGGAAGGGTTCAATTCGGGTTAGAAATTGATGAGGGACTGCAGGTGCAGTCGGCCGCTGCCCTGATGGTCGTCGGGGTTGAGAGGGAAACCGTAGTCTATGCGCAGGGGACCGAGGAACGGGACCTGGAGTCCGACACCGATGCCGACGCTGTACTTGAAATCGTCTATTTCGAAATCGTCTATATCGAACCATAGTCCTCCGCCGTCGGCGAAGGTATAAAGGCGCATTATATCATTGAGTTTGTATTTGGCTTCGAGTGTATTCAGGATTCGGAATTCGCCGCCGACGGCTTCTTTGTCGAAGAAATTTCTGCCGAAGGCTCGTTGGAAGGTTCTTGCTCTCGGACCAACATCGCGGTTGTCGTATCCTCGAACGGTGGATCCTCCGCCGGCGAAGAATCGTGCTGACAGGGGGACGAATTTTTTATCACCGAGGGGTATGGCGTATCCGTTTCTGTTGTTAAATAAGAAGGACATTTTTTCAAATTTTTTGATACCGTAGTAGAGAGTGATGTCCGTCTGGAATTTTACGTATTCGTTGTCGCCGCCCAACCCGGCCCATTCATTGTTGAATTGGAATCGTGTGCCGTCGGTGGGATCGAGGTAGTGATTCGCAGTGTTTCGGATAAATGACCAGCCCCACGTATGTGACGTGCCGTCGTCCTCGAGTTCGCGCAGTTTAGGGTCGACGAATGTATCGAGATTATCGATGGAAACATCTGCAAAACCGAAGTATGTCTGGACGGTGATGTTTGTGGAGAGTCTTTTTCCGAGTCGTATTCGGGCACCTTGTTGTTTTATAGTAAATTCGGAGCCGCCGCGGCTTTCGGATTCGTCGTCGAACAGGTCGACACCGAAAGAGAACGGGTAACCCATAAATTCGGGGTCGGTGAATCCGATTCGGTAGCCGGTGTAATATTCTCCGATGCTGGCGTTGGCAGTGAAGATTTGACCTCCGCCGGTGAATGACGGCGGATTGGAGATGTCAAAGTTGTTGAGTCGGAGTTCGCCGAATCCACCGACACCGGTGTCGGAGTTGAGGCCGACACCGAAGTTGAAGTTACCAGTTTTGCCTTCGTCCACGTCCATGAGCAGATTGACGAAGCGATCATCCGGGCGGAAGTCTTCGAGTGAGGGACGTACTTCGCCGAAGAGTTGTGATCGGTTGAGTTCGTTTACGCTGTATCTGAGGTCTGATCCGTCGAATCGGTCTCCTGGTGTGAGGACTATGTGGCGTCTCGCGACTTCGTCTTTTGTATCTGAATTTCCTGTAATGATGAGTTCTCTGATGTATTTGAGGTCGTTCTCGACTACATGATGGATGATGTTGGTCGTGTGATTTTCGTAGTCGAGCGTGACGAGGGAGTTGACGCGCGCGTTGACGTATCCGTTGTCGCTGTATTGGCTTTCAATCGCGAGGGCGTCTTTTGCGACCTGGCTTTTGTTGTGGACATCGCCGGGATTGACTTCAATGAGTTGGTATAGCTCGGGGTCCGTAAATACGAAGTTTTCGTCGAGGTCGAGGTTGGCGATTGTGTACTCCGGTCCTTCGAAGAGGTTGATGGTGATGAGTACGCGTTTTCCTTTTTTGAAGTATTCGAAATCGGTGCTGATGATTTCTGCTTCAAGGTGGCCGATATCGCCGTAGTGCCCGACTATATTTTCGAGGTCGGTGTTGAATTTTTCTTCTTTGTATTTCCCGCTGATGAAGAGGAATCCGTTTCCGGTTTTAACTGTGCGGCGGAGCTTGCGGTTGGAGAGGCTTTCGTTGCCGGAAAACTTCACTTTTTTAACTCGTGCTTTGCGGCCTTCTTCGATGAGATAGCTTACCCGCATTCGTGAATTGTCGAGTTCCTCGACGACGATGTCTACGGTGGCGTTGAGGAAACCTTTATCTTTGTACATGTCGAGCAGGTCGAAGCGCTCCGATTCGAAGGCTTCTTCGAAGAATGGTTCGCCTTCTTGGTAGTTCAAGGCGGAGCGGACATCTCTGTCTTTGAGCTTTTTGTTGCCGACTATGACGAGTTCGCCGATGGTTTTTTCTTCCGTGAATTTGTAGATGAGAACGTTAGTCCCGACGCGCAGCTCATAGTGGGCTTCGATGTTGGTAAAGTATCCCATTTGTGAGAGGCGACGAATATCGCGTGCGATGGCGCGGCGGGAGATCGGTTCGCCTTCTCTGGATTCGAGTTGAGACCTGATTAGGGGTTCGCCGACGCGGGTGAGACCCTGTATTTCGATGGTGTCGATGGTAATTGTAGGGGGTGTCTGCGCACATACGCCGACGGCCAGGATTAGCACCATTCCCCCGATTAGGTGCGTGGCGGCTGATTTCAAGTAGTGACACTCTCTGCAATGGGGAGTTCCGTGTCGAAGATGAAATCGCCGGTGGTTTCGGAGCAGTTGACCACGATAACTGTGCCTGGCTCGAAAGCGCCCATAAGGAGTTGTTCGGAAAGCGGGTCTTCGATGTATTGCTGAATTGCACGCCGGAGTGGTCGGGCGCCATATTCTTCGTCGGTGCCTTTTTCTACGATGAAGTCTTTTGCTTCGTCTGAAAGGGTGAGCGTGATTTCTTTTTCGCCGAGTCTTGCATAGACTTCTTTGAGGTTGATGTCTACGATTTCGTGTAATTCTTCATTGGTTAGCTGGTGGAATACGAGAGTTTCGTCGACGCGATTCATGAATTCAGGGTTGAACACTTTTTTGGCTTCGTCTGTGACCCGTTCGACCATTGCTTCGTATCGGTCATCGCCGGACGTTTTTTGGAAGCCGAGATTGATGTTTTTGCGTATTCTGCGTGCGCCGATATTACTGGTCATAACGATGACGGTGTTGCGGAAGTTTACTTTACGTCCTGTGGAATCTGTCATCTGTCCTTCTTCGAGAATTTGAAGGAGGGAGTTGAAGATGTCCGGGTGTGCTTTTTCGATTTCATCGAAGAGTACGACTGAGTATGGTCGGCGTCTGACTTGTTCCGTGAGTTGTCCGCCTTCGTTGTAGCCCACGTATCCTGGAGGGGCGCCTGCGAGGCGTGAGACGGAGAATTTTTCCATGTATTCGGACATGTCGATGGTAATTAGTGCGTCTTGATTTCCGAAGAGAAATGTCGCCAGGGATTTTGCGAGGAGAGTTTTTCCGACGCCGGTTGGGCCGAGGAAGAGGAACGAGCCTACGGGACGTGTCGTGCTTTTTAGGCCTGCTCTGGAACGCTGAATTGCGCGGGTAATAGCGTCGATTGCGTTTTCCTGTCCGATGACGGTTGCATGTAGTTCTTCGCGCATCTTGAGGAGGCGTGCGGATTCTTTTTCTTCGATTTTTGTGAGTGGCACGCCGGTCCATTTTGAAACGATGTATGCGATGTCTTCTTCGGTGATGACAG